>JACCXR010000087.1 GCA_013696915.1 Euzebyaceae bacterium | reverse complement strand
CATCAGCCAGCAGATCGGGTACCTCGAGCGGCACGGCTACGTCGCGGTCGAACCCGACCCGGAGGACAACCGGGCCAAGCTGGTCCGGCTCACCCCGCTCGGGGCCGAGACCCGCGACGTCTGCCGGCCGTTGTTCCGGACCATCGAGCAGCGCTGGCGACGCCGCTACGGCCGCGACAACGTCCGCGCCCTCCGCGAAGCGCTCGAAGCCCTGGCCGGCCAGCTCGACAGCCGCCTGCCCCACTACCCACCCGACAGGACGACGGGGACCTCCGTCCGCGACGCCTCGAAGGGAACTTGACTGCTCCGGCGGTCCATCGCTCGGGCGACCTGTCGATCGACGAACTCACCGGGTCGTGACCCTCGGTCGTGGGACCGGCCGGTCATGCCCGGCGCCGCGCCACGTGCAGGACGGCGCCCCAGTGGCGGCGCAGGCGACCGTCGGGGCGTGCCGAGAGCCGGCGGCGGATCTCGCCGTAGAGCCGGCCCCGTTGCCACGCGTCCATGGCGATGTGCCCCGAGAAGGTGTCGAGCAGGTCGATGTAGCTGTCGGCGTCGTGGACCGTCTCCCAGTCGAAGTGGCGCACGTCGACGACCTCGAAGAGACCGCTCGCCTCGATCTCGGCGCGCTGCTCGCCCAGCTCGCCGGGTCGGGGCCGCGGGGTGCCCGGTGGGAGCGCCTCGCCGATCTCGTCGTAGACGTCCTGGATCTCCGCGAAGAACGGGTCACCGTCGTCGGGGAAGACGTGCGTGGCGCTCCAGAAGGCCAGGTGGCCGCCCGGGCGCAGCGCCGTCCGCGCCTTGCGGTAGCGCACGGTCGGGGCGATCCAGTGCCACGCGGTGGCGGCCAGGACGAGGTCGAAGCGCACATCGTGGGGAGGGGACCATTGCTCGAACGAGTCGTGCACGACTTCGACGTCGGGGAAGCCGGACAGATTCCGACGCGCCGCAGCGCCAAGCTCCGCGCCGAGCTCGACGCAGGTGAGCCGGAAGCCTCGCCGGGCCAGGGGCAGCGTCGCCTTGCCGGTGCCGCATCCGACCTCGAGCAGGCGATCGCCGGTGTGCAGGCCGCTGACCGCCACGAGGTGGTCGATCAACTCGTCGGGGTACTCCGGCCGCGCCCGCTGGTACAGCGCACCGGCGCGGTCGAACGTGCCGCGCAGGCGTTCTCGGTCCCGATCGGACGGCATCGTCGCCACAGCGTGCCCCAGATCGCCGCTGGAGGTTCACGGCCGGTCTGGGCGGCCGCCGGGCATAGGCGTAGGATTAGGCGCATGCCCCGGCTCCAGGTCTACCTTCCGGACGATCTCTACCACGAGGTGAAGAGCCGGGGCCTGCCTGCGTCCGAGCTCCTCCAAGAGGCCGTTCGGGCGGAACTGCAACGGCGCCGGGCGCTGGACGCCACCGACGACTACCTCACGGCGCTCGCGCAGGAGGTGGGCGAACCGACGCCGCGCCAGCTGTCCCGGGCAGACTCGATCGTCCGGCGGATCAGGAATCGTCAGGTCAACCAGGCAGGGTGACATGTGCTGATCGTCGACAGCGGCGGCGTCAGTCACCTCGCCGAGCGGTCGACCCGCGCGCTGGCGCTGATCCGGTCACTGCGGGCCGCGCAGCTGTGGCCGCCGGTGGCCCCGACCGTGGTCCTGGTCGAGTCGCTGCAGGGGCACGCCGGACGAGATGCCCTCACGAACCGCTTTCTGAAGACGTGCATGGTCGAGACGCAGGTCTCCGAGGAACTCGCTCGAAGGGCCGCGGAGCTTCGCCGCCGCGCCGGGCAGGTTTCCGCCGTGGACGCCATCGTGGTGGCGCTCGCCGAGCCCGGTGGAACGGTTCTCACCGGCGACCAGGCCGACATGGAGGCGCTCGCCGCGCACGCCCGCGACGTTGCCGTCGAAGCGGTCTGACGCTCCGGTCGGGGGTGCCGCCCGGGATTCGCCGACCGGCCCGTCCAGGTCACCGTTGGCCGGACAGTCCAGGGAGCAGGCGCTGGCCGCTCGGCGGTGGTCTGTGCCGTATCCGGCAGAATCCACCGCTGAGGCGCGCGGCCGAGGCTGACCCCGCCGGCCGGTCAGGTGCGGACGGGACCGCCGGCCGTGTCCTGAGCGCGGGCCGGCGGGCCGGCCGAGGCGAGCTTGCCGGCGTGCACGGTGACCGCCGACAGCAGCTTGCGGGTGTACTCCTCCTGCGGCGAGTCGAAGACGTCCGCCGCCGGGCCGTGCTCGACGATCCTGCCCTGGTGCATGACGAGGATGTCGTCGGCCAGGTAGCGCACGACCGCCAGGTCGTGCGAGATCAGCAGGTAGGACGCGTCCTCGCGGCGCTGGAGGTCGATCAGCAGGTTGAGGATCGCCGCCTGCACGGAGACGTCGAGCGCCGACGTCGGCTCGTCGAGCACCACGAGGTCTGGGCTGGTGGAGAAGGCCCGGGCGATGGCCACGCGCTGCTGCTGGCCGCCCGACAGCTGGCGGGGCCGGACATCGAGGTGCTCGGGGTCCAGTTGGACCGCCTTCAGGATGTCGGCGAGCGTCTGCTCGGCGTCGGCGCCGCCGTCGGGGGACAGCATGTGCATCTGCCGGCGCAGGATCTGGCCGATGCGCATGCTGGGGTTCAGGGTGCCGTCGGGGTGCTGGAAGACCATCTGCAGCGCGCGGCGCGCCTCGACGGTGCGCTTGTGCGCGGGCTTGGTCACGTCGACGCCGGCGAGGACGACCCTGCCCTCGTCGGGCACCTCGAGCCCGGCGATCACGCGCGCCAGGGTCGTCTTGCCGGAGCCGGACTCGCCGACGACGCCGAGGATCCGGCCCGCCGCCAGCGTGAAGTCGGCCCCCTCGACGGCGACGACCTCCCGTCCGCCGGAGCGGAACACCTTGCGCAGCCCGCGGACCTCCAGCAGGGTGCCGTCCGACGGGGCGGCGGGCTGCGTCGCGACGTCGGTCACGGCCGGGGGGCCGGCCTCGGCCACGGTCTCGTGGAAGAAGCAGCGGCTGCGCTGCCCTCCGCCGGCGTCGTACAGCGCGGGGTGCTCCTGGCGGCAGCGCGGTTCGCGGAAGGCGCAGCGGGGCTCGAACGAGCAGGCGCCCGGCTCGGGGTCCCGCGAGCCGGCGGGCAGCGGCTCGAGGCGCCGGGATTCCTTGGAGGCCCCCGGCGGGACCCGGCAGGAGAGCAGGCCACGGGTGTACGGGTTCGTCGGCCGCTGGAAGGTGGCCGCGGTCGCGCCGGTCTCCACCATCTCGCCGCGGTAGAGGACGCCGACGCGCTCGCAGACGGTGGCGACCAGTCCGATGTCGTGGCTGATGAAGAGGATCGCCGTGTCGAACCTGGCGCGCAGGTCGGTGAACAGCTCCACGATCTCGGCTTCGACGGTGACGTCCAGTCCCGTCGTGGGCTCGTCGAGGATCAGCAGGCTCGGGTCCATCGCGAGCGCCATGCCGATGACGATGCGCTGCTTCTGCCCGCCGCTGAACTGGTGGGGGTACCGGTCGTACGCCCCGTGCGGGTCGGGGATCTGGACGAGGTCGAGCATGGTCTCCGCGCGCTCCCGCGCGGCGTCGCGTCCCAACCCGAGGTGCGCCCGGTAGACCTCGGCGATCTGCTCCCCCGCCCGCAGCGACGGGTTCAGGGCGCTGGCGGGGTTCTGGTACACCATCGCGATGCGGTTGCCCCTGATGCGGGACAGCTCGCGCCGGCCGAGCGGGACCAAGTCGGTGCCGTCGAAGAAGATCGAGCCCTGCGCGATCGAACCGTTCTCCGGCAGGTAGCGCAGGATCGCCATGCCCAGGGTCGTCTTGCCCGAGCCGGACTCGCCGACGAGCCCCATCGACTCCCCGGAGCCGATCGAGAAACTCACGTCGCGCACGGCGGGGAAGGCGGTGCCGCCCACCCGGTACTCGACCGTCAGGCCCTCGACGCGCAGGACGCCCGCGGAGGCGCTCACGAGGCTCGCAGCCGCTGGGCGACGACGTTGATGGCGACGACCAGCGACGCGATCGCGGCCGCCGGGGCGACGACGACCCACGGGGCGATCTGGTAGAAGGGCCGGCCCTCGGAGACCATCAGGCCCCAGTCGGGCGTCGGCGGCTGGATGCCGAACCCCAGGAACGACAGCGTCGCGACCGCGAAGATCGACAGGGCCAGGCGCATCGTGAACTCGACGTTGACGGTGCCCATGATGTTCGGCAGCAGCTCGCGGAACAGGATGTAGGCCCCCGATTCGCCGCGCAGCCGCGCCGCGGCGACGAAGTCGCGGTCGCGCCACGACAGCACCGCGGAGCGCACCACCCGCGCGTTGTACGGCGCGAGCATCAGCGCGATGACGAGGACGAGGTTCAGCCGCGACGGTCCCAGCATCGCGAGGATCACCGAGGCGATGACGATGATCGGGAACGCCATCAACAGGTCGAGTGACCGCATGAGGAGCTCGTCGACGCGGCCGCGGTAGAAGCCCGCGACCAGTCCGAGGGTCGTCCCGACGGCCACCCCCAGGGTCGTGGAGGCGAGCCCGACGATCAGCACGCTCCGGCTGCCGGCGAGGATCCTGCTGAGCACGTCGCGACCGAGGTTGTCGGTGCCGAGCCAGTGCTCGGCGGACGGCGGCGCGTACCGCCCGCCCAGCTGCTGCGCGGTGGGGCCGTAGGGCACGAGCAGCGGCCAGATGACGGCGATGGCCAGCCAGCCGAGGACGACCGCCACCGCCAGGGTCACGCCCGGTGAGGCCAGGAGCGTGCGCAGCCGCGTCCCGATCATGTCGCCCCTCCGGTCGCCTGGGCGCGCACCCGGGGATTCAGCATCGTGTAGAGCAGATCGGCCGCGAGGTTGGAAAGCATCAGGATGGCCGCCAGGATGAGGACGATCGCCTCGAGCATCGGCACGTCCTGCACCAGGGCCGCCTGGAGCAGCAGCTGGCCGATGCCGGGGTAGTTGAACACGGCCTCGATGACCACCAGCCCGCCGACGAGCCACGCGATCTGGTTGGCGATCACGGTGATCGCCGGCAGCAGCGCGTTGCGCAGGACGTGCTTGGTGATGACCGTGCGGGGATCGAGCCCCTTGAGGTAGGCGGTGCGGGTGTAGTCGGCACCGAGCTCGGTGATCATGCTGGCCCGCACGGTGCGCGCGATGTAGCCGATGAGCACCGGGCTGATCGCGATGACCGGCAGGGCGAGGTACCGCAGCGTCGTCAGGGGGCCGGCGTCCTCGGGGACCATCGCCGACGAGGGGAACCACGGCAGCAGCAGGCTGAAGAACAGGATCAGGAACATGCTGCTGACGAACTCGGGGATCGTGATCGACACGACGCTGATGCCGTTGATCACCCGGTCGGTCAGGCGGTCCCTGCGCAGCGCCGACACGATGCCGGCCGTGATGCTCACCGGGATGACGAAGGCGAACGCGACGCCGGCCAGGACGACGGAGTTGTACAGCCGCCGCCCGATCAGGGGCGCGAGCGGCGTGCCGAGACGCCACGAGTCGCCCCAGTCGCCGGTCAGGAACCCGCCCATCCAGTCCAGGTAGCGGACGGCCAGGGGCCGGTCGAGCCCCAGCTGCTGCCGCACCAGGTCGACGTTCTCCGCGGTGGCGTACTGCCCGAGGATCAGGTTGCCGACGTCCCCGGGCAGGATCTCCACCATCGCGAAGATCAGGACCGAGACCAGTACGAGCAGGCCGAGCATCACCGCCAGCCTTCGCAGGAAGTAGCGGAGAAGGCCCGAGTCCGCGGAGCGCGCCACGCCGCTACTCCACAGTGGTCGTCCGGAAGTCGACGAAGTTCGCCGGGTGGCTTTCGTACCCGGACACGTTGTCGCGGACCGCCGACAGCGTGTCCTGGAACCAGGCGATGACCGACGGGACCTCCTCGTGGAGGATGGCGGCCATCTGCGCGGCGATCTCGGCGCGCTCGCCCTCGTCGACGGTCGCGTTCAACTCCCCGATCAGCGCGTCGAAGTCCTCGTTGCACCAGTGGGGGACGTTCCAGTCGGCACCGCACCGGAAGGCCAGCGACGGCATCTGCGCGATCGAGGAGCGGTGCAGCCACGTCTCCATGGCCAGCGGCAGGTCCGTCCAGTGCTGGTAGTAGACGTCGGTGGGCTCGACGGTGATCTCGATGCGGATCCCGGCCGGTGCGGCCATCTCGGCGACGGCCTGCGCGAAGATGCCGATGCCGCCGTAGGTGGTCAGCTCGACGTCGATGCCGTCCGGATGCCCGGCCTCGGTGAGCAGCTGCTGGGCGCGCTCGATGTCCTGCGCCCGCCGATCGAGGTCGAGCGCCTCCGCCTCTTCGTAGACCGGCGCGAGCGTGTGGTCGTTGGCGACGGTCGCGTGGCCTCCCCACAGCTCCTCGACGATCTGCTCGCGGTCCACCGTCAGGGCCATGGCCTGGCGGACGCGCACGTCGTCCCAGGGCTCCATGTCGACCCGCATGGTGATCTGGCCGTGGGTCGCGCTGGGCGCGGACAGCACCTCGACCCCCCCGCCGGCCGGCACGGTGTCCACGAGGTCGCCGGGCAGCAGCGTCATGAGATCGACGTCACCGCTCTGGATGGCGGTGATCTGCGCCCCGAAGTCCTCGTAGTAGATCGCCTCCATGCTGTCGAGCTTGGGCAGCCCCTCCTCCCAGTAGTCGGGGTTGCGTTCGTAGCGGGCGCTCAGCCGGGGCGTGTACTCGGTGAGCTCGAACGGCCCCGTCCCGATCGGGTTCGTGGCAAAATCGCCTTCCCAGTCCGACGGCAGGATCGCGGCCTGGTAGGCGGTGACCCACGCCGGGAAGTCCCCGACCGGCTCCGTGAGGTCGAACTGGACCGTGTGATCGTCCACGGCCGTCGTGCCGCCCTTCTCCAGGAACGTGAACGACCCGGCCGCGGCGGAGGCGACCTCCGGGTCGACGAGCCGGTCGAACGTGGCGACGACGTCCTCGGCGGTGAAGTCGGAGCCGTCGTGGAAGGTCACGCCCTCGCGGAGGGTGAACGTCCAGGTCTGGCCGTCCTCGCTCTCCCACTCGGTGGCGAGGTCCGGCTGCAGCGACAGGTCAGAGCCCAGACGGACGAGGTAGTTGACGACCGGCTGGACGGTGTGGATGTCCCCGAGGGAGCTCATCATGTGCGGGTCGATGGTGTTCGGCGGCGCCGCCGCGTAGGTCAGCGATCCGCCGCCGCCCGCCGCTCCGGTGGCGCTGGCCGTCTCCGACCCGTCCCCGGTCTCGGTGCCCTGGGTGCCCTCGGTGGCTCCGGTGGCCTGTCCGGCCTCGAGCTGCTCGTCGGCCGTGTCCTCGATCGGCGCGCAGGCCGCGAGCACGAGCAGGAGCGGGAGGCCGGCGAGAAGAACGAGACGCAGAGTCTGGCGGACGGACGCAGCCATCGTGTTCCCTACCCTCAGGGGGAGCGCCGCTGGTGGGGCGGAGCCGCCCGGTCCTTTGTCTGCCGCGTGAACGAAGGGTAGCGGAAGGCCGTCCGGGAGAACAAGCACCCGTCTGGGGCGGTCATCCTGTGGCGGGCAGCGGGTCGACGGCCCGCGGGTTGGCGGCGAGGTGGTGGAGGGCCAGGGCGACGCCGCCCCACAGGGGGGCGTCGTGACCGTGCGTCGACAGCTCGACGCGCAGGCCGTCGTAGAGGTCCCCCATGAGCCAGGCGTCCACCTCGGACTGAAGCGCGTCGAGGTCCTGGGCGAACGCCGTGGCGAGGAAGCCGCCGAGCACGACGACCTCCGGGTCGTAGGCGCTGGCGATGTTGCCGATGCCGGCGGCCAGATACCGGCGCAGCAGTCCCAGCGCCTCAGCGGCGACGGCGTCCCCCGCGCGTGCCGCCGCGACGATCCGCTCGGGCGTCAGGGGGTCCGGTTCCCCGCCGTGGCCGGAACCAGCGTTCCACAGCGACGACCCACGGCCGCCGGCGCGGCCGGGGCGCACCGCGGTCAGCAGGGCCTCCCGGCCGACGTACAGCGCCCAGCAGCCGCGCTTGCCGCAGCTGCACCGCGGGCCGTCCAGCGCGATGCTGACGTGCCCGATCTCGCCGGCCGCTCCCCGCGTGCCCCGGAACAGCGCCCCGTCGATCACCACGCCCGCGCCGACGCCGGCCTCGCCGAGCAGGTAGACGAAGTTGTGGACGTCGCGACAGGCCTGGGGTCGCTGCTCGGACACGGTGGCGAGATTGGCCTCGTTCTCGACGAGGAGGGGCACGTCGGTCGCGACCACGTCAGCGAGCGCCGACCGCAGCATCCCACCGACGTCGGCCGTGTCCCATGCCAGACCGGGAACGTAGACCACGTCCCCGTGCTCTCCCACGATGCCCGGCAGCCCGAGCGCCGTGGCGAGGACTCCCCCCGGCGCCGCCCCCGCGTCCCGCAGCCCGTCGCGGACCAGGTGCGCGAGCCTGCCGACGGTCTCGGACTGGCTGATCCGGGAGACGTCGACGGTGCTGATGCCCCGTGCGCGCTCCGTCCCCGAGAAGTCGACGATCAGGGTCGCGAGGCGATCGATGCTGATCTGGGCGCTGACGATGAGCCCGCGACCGGGGTTGGGAGCGAGCAGCTGCCGCGGCCGCCCGATCTTGTTGCGGACCGCCCCCTCGACGCGCACCCAGCCGAGACGGGCGAGTTCGTCGACCAGGTTGCTGATCGTGGGCTTCTTCAGCCCGGTGAGGTCGATGAGCAGGGATTGCGACACCGGCGCATGCCGGATGATCGTCGTGAGCACGAGCGACAGGTTCGCCAGTCGCATCCAGCGCACGTCGACAGCTTGGCTGCTCATGCCTTCGCCGACTGCCATCACCTCGGTCCGGACCTCGGTCGTTACGGACCTCGGTCTTCCGGCCGCTGGCGGGAGCATAGCGATGGATGGACGGTCACCGCTCGCGGCTGACGTCCGACCTGGGTCAAAGTCTGCCCCGGCCGCGCCGCCGGCGACGGTCAGCCGCGGATCCACGCCTGGAACTCGGGCATCGGCAGGTCCGAGCCGGCCAGCAGTTCGGCGAACTTCACCTGGAACGGCGGGACGGGAGGCGGCGAGCCCGGAGGCGGGGGCCAGACGACGTCGAGGGACCGCTCGACCGGGGAGAACCCGAAGTCGAGGCAGCGGGCCTCGTAGCGCTCGAGCAGTCCGGAGTGCAGCTCGCCGGTGAGCGTCTCGATGTCGAGGTTGCCGTCCGGCTCCGGATGGCGGAACCGGTAGGCCGCAGACGGCGGCACCAGGGTCAGGCAGTTGAGCCAGCATGCCGGGCACGGCAGACGGTCGCGCTCGACGACGAGCCGGTCGGTGTCCGCGACGATCCGCCACTCGTCCCCGGGCGCCCGCCCGCGGGCGTGGACCCTGCCCTGCATCCGCGTGGGCCTGCCGAGCACGGCGTCCGGGAGCCACCGCAGCCACTCCGGCAGCATCCCCGAACGGTCGGGCCAGGCCGGCGGCTTGAGATGTCCGCGCCGCGTCGCCGTCCACGGGAACCAGTAGCCGGGCATGCCGTCGGGGATGCCGTTGACGTCGCCGGGCTCGTGCTGGCGCTGATCTGCCAGGCGCCGCACGGCCGCGCGCTCACCGGCGGACAGCGGCGGGTCCAGCTTGATCGTGCCGGTGTACTCGACGTCGTAGCCCATCGGTTTCTCCCCTCGAAGTCTGTGGAGTCACCGTAGGCCGGAGCCCGCGGGCGCTGCCGAGAAAGGCCAGACCGGCTGTGGACAAAGAACCGGAGCGGCGTTCTCGCCGAAGGCCGCCGACGGCCGTCGAGCTCGCCAGGTCGCCAGCGCGGTCGGAGGCAGGCGGCTACGGTTGCGTCATGGCGCGACCGTCACCGTGGTGGGTCGCGGGTTGGGCGGTGATCGCGGGACTCGCGTTGGGTGGCTGCCGGGCCGCTCCCGACGGTGGACCGACGTCCGCCGCCCTCCGGATGTCGGCGGGGGATCAGACACCGGGGACGGTGCAACCGGTCACACCGCCGGACCCCACGGCCACGGGAGGCCCCACGGGCACGCCGGGCGGCACGCCCACGGACACGCCGGACCCCACGGCCACGGGAGGCCCCACGGGCACGCCGGACCGCACGCCCACGGGCACGCCGGAGCCCATGCCCGCGGGCACGCCGGAGCCGAGCCCCACGGCCGCCCCGCCGGCGACCACCCCCAGCCCGTCGCCTGCTCGGACGCCTCCGCCCGCCCCGGCGACCCAGGCCGAATCCGGCTCCGGCCGCGCCACTCCGACCGCCGGCCCCCCTGCGGCGGCCACACCGCCGGCGTGGCTCGGGACGAGGGTGCTTCCGCTGCGGCCGGACGGTTTCGGGGAGATCCAGCCGACCCCGCCCGAGCTCCGCGACCGCCGCCTCGTCACCGTGGACGTCCTGCCGCCGCCCGAGGGCGGCGACTTCGTCGCCACGGTCGAGCCCGTGCCGGCCGAGGTGGCGGACCGCTCGACGTGGTCGGTGCGATGCCCGGTCGGCCTCGACGAGTTGCGGTATGTCACCGTGTCCTTCTGGGGTTTCGACCACCGCCCGCACACCGGCGAGCTGCTGGTCAACACCGAGGTCGCCGACGACCTCGTCGTCGTGTTCCGCCAGCTGTTCCAGGCGCGCTTCCCGATCGAACAGATGCGCGTCACCGCCGCGGAGGAGCTCGACGCCCCGCCGACTGGCGACGGCAACAACACCACCGCCTTCGTCTGCCGCGCGACCCGTGGCGCGACCTCGTGGTCGCAGCACGCCTACGGGCTCGCCGTCGACGTCAACCCCTTCCAGAACCCCTACGCCAAGGGCGACGTCGTCGCCCCCGAGCTCGCCTCCGCCTACACCGACCGGACCTGGTGCCGGCCCGGGATGCTGGAGGCGGGCGATCCGGTGGTCAAAGCCTTCAGCGCGATCGGCTGGGGCTGGGGCGGCACGTGGGAGAGCCTCACCGACTGGATGCACTTCTCCCGCAACGGCCGCTGACGCGCGTCCCGGCAGCCGCCGGGCAGGCACGCACCGGCCGCCGGCGCCGGAGCGGCGAGGCGACGAGCGGGTTGCGGCCGGGCCACGAACGGTGGCGACCTGGCCTCGAGGAGACGGCTGGCCGAGCAACGACCGAGTGGCGGTCCCGCACCGGAGGCGGTAGCGTCGCGCGGCCCGCCGGCAGCTTGCCCCCAAGCGCCGGCCGGCCTCTGCATTCGACCGCCCCCAGCCGAAGGCAGGAGCCTCTCGTGAGAGCGCGTTTTCGCATGTTCGCAGTGCTGTTGGTCGTCGCGGCCATCGCCCCGACCGCACCGGCGGCCGCACAGCCGCAGGCCTCCCCGCACCGGTCCCAGCCTCCCGGCGGGGTGATGATCGGTGCGGCGATCCAGCCCCGGCCGGGCGGCACCGAGCAGGAGGCCGTGGTGTCCCTGGAGTCGGCCATCGGCCGGCGGCTCGCCGCCGTGCGGGTGTGGCGCACGTGGGACGGCAACTTCCCGTCGCGGTACGACCGCTGGCTGCGCGACGGCGGGCGTGCGGTCTTCCTCGCCGTCAAGCCGGTCCGCGCGAACGGCCGGCCGATCCCGTGGCGTCAGCTCGCCAACGCGCCCGCGGGCTCGACCCTCCACCGCGAGATGGTCGCCTGGGCCCAGCGGGTCCGCAGCCACGGCGCCAAGGTGTACCTGACCTTCCACCACGAGCCCGAGGTCACCGCTCCGCACGGGTACGGCAGCTCGGCGGACTTCGTCGCCGCCTGGCGCCGCTTCGTCGGCACTTTTCGTGCGCAGGGCGTCACGAACGTCGAGTGGGTCTGGAACATGGTGGACTCCAGCTTCTCGGACAGCTCCTGGCGCAACGCGGCGCTGTGGTACCCGGGCGACGCCTGGGTGGATGCCATCGGCGGGGACGGCTACAACTGGGACGGCTGCAACCGGCGCGGGGCGGCGACCCGCTGGCGGTCGTTCGACGAGATCTTCCTGGGGCTGCGCCTGTTCGGAATGGCGCACCCCACGAAGCCCCTGGTCATCCCGGAGCTCGGCTCCGTCGAGGACCCCGGACGACCGGGCCGCAAGGCCGCCTGGCTCGCCGACGCACAGGCGGCCATCGCGGCACCACGATGGTCCCAGCTGCGTGCCGTCCTCTACTTCGACCGGGCCGACACCGCCCCGCCGAAGCACTGCCGATGGCAGGTCCGGACGAGCGACTCCTCCCTGCGCGCATTCCGCGCCCTGGCCGCAGGCCCGCGTTTCCGCGCCACCGCCATCGGCCGCCGGCTGGCGGCCGCGAGCCTCGGCGGGCAGGTACTCGACGACGCCGGAAGGCGCGTCGCGGGGGCGACGATCCAGGTCCTCGATCCCGCGAGCGGGCGGCAGGTGGTCCAGGTCGCGTCCGGCCCCCGTGGTCGCTACCTGGTCCCGGTGCGGCCGGGCAGGTACGACGTTCGCGTCTGGGCGCCGGCGCGGATGGCGCTCGCCCCACGCGCGGTCGGTGGCAAGGTCGTGGCCGGCGCCGCCACCCTCGACCTGCGGTTGCCGCGGCGGCGGCGGTAGGAGGGGACCTTCCACCGCGACCGCCCGGGCGAGGCGGCTGGCGAGAATAGCCGCCGGCTCGCCGGCGTTGATCCCGGCAGACCCGCCGACCGCAGGAGGATCCGAGATGCCCGTCACCCGCCTCAACCACGCCGTGCTCTACGTCCGCGATCTCGCTCGCAGCACCGGCTTCTACCGCGACGTCCTCGGTTTCCACGTCGTGAACAGCCTCCCCGGGGCGGCGTTCCTACAGGCGCCGGGGTCGTCGAACGACCACGACCTCGGGATGTTCGAGATCGGCTCCGAGGCCGACGGATCCACGGCCGGGCGGTCCACCGTCGGCCTGTACCACCTCGCCTGGGAGGTCGACACGCTCGCCGAGCTCCAGCGGCTGGCCGGCATTCTCGCCGAGGCGGGCGCGCTCGGCGGTGCGTCCGACCATGGCACCACGAAGAGCCTCTACGCGCGCGACCCCGACGGGCTGGAGTTCGAGGTCGCCTGGGTGGTGCCCGCCGACCGGCTCGACGGCGCGGCGCTCGCGGCCCGCTCCCGCACCGGCCGCCTCGACCTCGATGCCGAGATTCGGCGGTACGGCGCGGACACCGTCGGCGGCGTGGGCATTTCCCACCTCGCTCCCGCCTGACCCGGCCCGCGGGCCTGCCACCGTCGCACCGGCGCGGTACGGTGCCGTCCGGCGGCCGTGCTTCCGGCTGCCGGGGCGGCACGGTGCGGGTCGTCCGGGTGAGGAGCCGGGGGGCGTCATGAGGGCTCGCGGGCCGTGGCTGACCATCCTGGTGGCATTGCTCGTCGTCGGTCCCGTGGTGGGCCGGCCGGCGGGTGCGCCCGTCGCACAGGCGGCGGCGCCGCCAGAGGCGCTGTTCGGCGCCGCCATCCAGGTCATGTCGGGGCAGACACCGGAGCAGGCGGTCACGTCCCTGGAGTCGTCCATCGGCCGGCGGCTCGCGGCCGTGCGGGTGTGGCGCCTGTGGGAGGAGCCGTTCCCGACGGCGTACGACCGCTGGCTCCGGGACGGGGGCCGCACGGTCTTCCTCGCCGTCAAGCCGGCCCGCGCCGACGGCCGGATCATCCGCTGGCGCGATCTGGCGGACGCCCCCGCCGGGTCGGCGCTGGACCGCGAGATGATCTCCTGGGCCCAGCGGGTCAAGGGCTACGGCGCGCGGGTGCACCTGACCTTCCATCACGAGCCGGACGTCACCGGAACCCAGGGCTTCGGCACCTCGGCCGACTACATCGCCGCCTGGCGCCGCATGGTGAGCACCTTCCGCGCCCAGGGGGTCACGAACGTCGAGTGGGTCTGGAATCTGGTCGACTCGAGCTTCTCGGTCAACACCTTCCGCCGCGCCGCACTGTGGTATCCCGGCGACGCGTGGGTCGACGCCATCGCCGGCGACGGCTACAACTGGTACGGCTGCCTCCGGGTGGGGGAGGCGGCGGCGCGCTGGCGGATGTTCTCCGACGTCTACCAGGGGCTGCGGCTCTTCGGGCTCGCGCACCCGACGAAGCCGCTGGTCATCGCCGAGATGGGCACCATCGAGGACCCCGCCGATCCGGGCCGGAAGGCCGAGTGGTTCGCCGACGCCCAGGCCGCCCTGGAGTCCCCGGCGTGGTCGCAGGTCCGCGCGGTCCTCTACTTCAACCGGCCGGACACCGCGCCGACGAAGTACTGCAGGTGGCAGGCGAAGACGAGCCCGTCCTCGCTCAGCGCGTTCCGCACGCTGGCGACGGCGCCGCACTTCGCCGCCACGACGGTGAGCCGTGCCGACCTGCCGGCCGCGACCCTCGGCGGACGGGTGACCGGTCCCGCCGGCGCGGCCATTCCGGGTGCGACCGTGCAGATCGTCGACCCGGCCACCGCCCGGACCGTGGTGCAGGCGAGGACGGGATCAGCGGGCCGCTACCTCGCCACGGTGCGGCCGGGGACCTACGACGTCCGCGTCGCCGCGCCCGACTGGAGGGGCCTCGGCCCGCGGCTGCTGGCAGGCAGGGCCGTGTCCGGGGCCTCTACCCTGCACGTGGGGCTCGCGCGGGCGAACCTCGTGACATTCAGCGGGACGATCGCCAACAGCGCCGGCACGCTGCTCGCCAGCCAGCAGGTCGCGCTGATCAACTCCGCCGGCGTCCTCGCCGTCGGCCTGTCCAACGAGGCCGGCGCGTTCCGCGTGACCGTGCCCGCCGGCACCTACAGGATGCGGCTGCGGTCCCAGGGCTTCCGCGACGTGATGTCCTACGAGCTCGCGGGGCCCATCGCGCTCGGCGCCAGCCGGTGGGCGGCCCTGACGCTGCCGATCAGGACGCTGACCACGCGCGTGCTCGACCCCGCCGGTGCGCCGGTGCTCCACGCCTCCGTCGCGTCCCCCGACTGCCCCGGCACCCGGTTCGCCGTCACGCCGGGAGTGACCGTGGAGGGCACCAGCTGCGCCGGAACCGGCATGACGGGTGAGTCCGGCGTCGCGACGCACCGCCTGCTGCCCACGTCGTCACCGGTCGGGATGACCGTGACCCCGCCGCAGGGGTCGCGCCTCGCGTCCGCGAGCACGAGTGTCGGCTCGCTCTCGCGCGACACCTCGGTGACCGTGCGGCTGCGCGCACGCTGAGTCGTGAATCGCCTCAGCGGAGGTGATTCTCATGGTCTGGCGGTGGGCTGGTGGTCCGCCGGGCCCTACCGGCCCCGCAGGCGGAAGTCCTCGAAGTGCAGGTGACCCGCTGGGACGCCGAGCCGGGTGAACTGGGTCGACAGGGCGTCCATCATCGCGGGCGGGCCGCACATGAAGATGTGCGCGTGCCCGAGGTCGCCTGAGGCGCCGCGAACGTCCTCGGCGGTCAGGAAGCCGAGCGTGTCCTCGCGGACGGGGATCACCCGGAAAGACGGATGGCGGTCGGCGATCGCGGCCAGCTCGTCGATGAACACCGCCGCGTCCGCATCGACGGTGCTGTAGTACAGGTCGATGGCGTAGTCGGTGGGGTCCAGGCTGCGGGCGATGGAAAGGAACGGTGTGATGCCGATCCCCCCGGCGATCCAGATCTGGCGGCGGTGCCTCGCGCTGTCGTGCCAGAAGCCGCCGTAGGGCCCTTCCACCATCGCCCACGCCCCCGGCCGAACCTCGCGCAGGCCGATCGTGAAGTCGCCGACCGCCTTCACGGCGAGGCGCAGGTCCTCCTCGCCAGGCGCGGACGTGATCGAGAACGGGTGGAGCTCGCGGGTCACCGCGTCGTCGTCCAGGCCGATGAACACCAGCTGTCCGGGGGAGAAGTCGAGTCGCTCCCCGATCGGGGTCAGGACGACCTCGGCGACCGTGGGGTGCACGGGGCGGACGGCGGTGACCGTGTAGTAGTGCCGCCGCACGAGCGTGCGGCCGAAGACCGAGCGGTACACCCAGGCGCCGATCCCGGCCGCGGTGACCAGGCCCAGGTACGCCGTCAGGCCCGGGGTCTGGGCGCTGAGGCCTGGGACCCGCAGGACGTGCAGCGCCCCAATGCAGTACGTGAGCCCGAACAGGCGGTGCACGCGCAGGAACGGCTCGTGGCGCAGGCGCCCGAAGAGGGTGAGCGCGAGGACGGCGGCGAAGGCGGCGAAGGCGACGACGCCGGCGAACACCCGCCAGCCGTCGGGCCTAAAAAGGTCGAGGGCTCCGGCCGGCGAGTCGAGCGCCCGTGACCCGGCGATCAGGGCGACGTGCGCGACGAGCAGCGCCCCGACCGCCTCGCCCAACCGACGGTGGAAGCGGTACATCCGGTCGAGGGCGCCGAAGAGCCGCTCGAGCGGCGGGAGCCTGGCGCCGAGGATCAGCGTCATCGCGAACGCGACGTAGCCGCAGAGCCCCGCCAGCAGGGCGAGCGCCTGCAGCGCCCCCGCCGGCGTGCCGAACGCGGCCCGCGCCGGACCGGCGAGCAGCCACAGAAGCACCGGCGCGTAGAGCGGCAGGAGGATCAGGAACCAGGCCGGGCCACGCAGCCCCTGCCGGATGAACAGCGGACGGTCCGCCGGCACCGGAGCGGCGCCGCCGGTCTGCTGAGTCGTCATGGCATCGGCATCCCCGTCGAGCGTGGCGGCAACGGTACGGCACTCCCCGGCGCGGGCTGCGGTGGTTCGGCGCCGAACGCGTACACTGTGGGCAGCGGGCAGCAGAACCCGGACGCGAATCCAATCCCACTTGCACCGGGCTTCGTTTCCTCCGCCCGCCACCTCACGTCACCCTGACCGTCCCGGTCACGGGCCCGCGCGCATCGTTCGCGGCCCCCACCGGGCGTTCCGGCCCGTGACCCTGAGCGCACGGACACTCCGCGCGCTTCCCCATCGCAGCCGGACACCCGGCGCAGGAGTCAACGATCTTGAAGACCTTCACCGAACTCGGTGTGCCGCGGGAGCTCACCGAGACTCTCACCCGCCGCGGCGTCACCTCCCCGTTCCCCATCCAGGCCGCGACCATCGTCGAGGCGCTCGCCGGCCGTGACGTGTGCGGCCGCGCGCCCACCGGGTCCGGCAAGACGCTCGCGTTCGCGATCCCGCTTGCGACCAACGCCGGCCGCGGCGCCCCGCGCCGGCCGCGCGCCCTCGTGCTCGTCCCGACCCGCGAGCTCGCCGCCCAGGTGGCGGCCGAGCTGTCCCAGCTAGCCACGGCGCGCAAGCGCACCACGGCCACCTTCTACGGCGGCACGCCGATCGGTCGCGACCAGCAGCGGCTCCGGCGCGGCGTCGACATCGCGATCGCCTGCCCGGGGCGGCTCGCCGACCTCGTCCAGCGCGGCGACGCAGATCTCCGCGACGTCGACATGGTCGTCATCGACGAGGCCGACCGCATGGCCGACATGGGCTTCCTCCCTGAGGTCCGCCGGCTGCTCGATCAGACGTCGCCGCAGCGCCAGACCCTGCTGTTCTCCGCCACCCTCGACGGCGACGTCGACGTGCTGATCCGCCGGTACCAGCGCGACCCGGTCCGCCACGAGCTGGTCGCGCAGGAGGAGGACCACGGCGAGGTCCGGCACCTGTTCTGGCGGGCCGAGGCGAACGAGCGGGTCGACGTGACGAGCAGCCTCGTCCGGACGGTCGACTCCGCGATCGTGTTCACGCGGACCAAGCACTCCGCCGACCGAGTCGCCCGCCAGCTCCAGCGCAGCGGTGTGACCGCCGCGGCGATCCACTCCAACCGCACGCAGAGCCAGCGCGAGCGCGCGCTGGCCGACTTCACCGCCGGGCACGTCGCCACGCTGGTCGCCACGGACGTGGCGGCCCGCGGCATCCACGTCGACGACATCGGCATGGTGGTGCACTTCGACCCACCGGCCACCGGCAAGGACTACGTCCACCGGTCCGGCCGGACGGGGCGGGCCGGCGCCGACGGCATCGTCGTCACGCTCGTGCCCGGAGACAAGCTGCGCGACGTGAAGAGCATGCAGCGCTCGCTGTCCATGCCACAGGGCGTCCATCCCGTTGCGCTGCACCAGCTGGGCGAGGCCCGCGCTGCGCAGCCGCCCGTCCAGCCGACGGCCCGACCCGCCCCGCAGGCGCGCAGAGCCGCCGCGGCCCGCCCGGGGGGGACCAAGCCCGCCCGCTCCGGCCGCCAGCACCGCCGACCGGCCCGCCAGGGCTGACTCCCGGGTGGACCACCTGCCACCCTCCGAGGTGGGTTCTTCGGGTATCTGCTGGCCTGCCAAGCGACGCGCTGTCAGTCACTCGGGGGTCCGGGGGCCGCGGGCGTGCGACAGCGCCCACAGCACCAGCGGCACCTGCAACGGGAGCCGCAGCCACGCAGCCACCGGCGACCCCAGCGGCCAGCCGTGGCCGTCGAGGCCCCCGTCCAGCGCCATCTGGACGTTGCCGGGGAACACCGCCACCAGCAGGGCCGCCGTGCACCACCCGCCGAGGCGGCGCGTGCGGGGCACCACGAGCAGCACGCCGCAGGCGATCTCGGCGACCCCGCTGGCCAGCACCACCGCACGGGGGTCGCCGAGGCCTCGGGGGATCAGCAGGGCATAGGTGCCGGTCGCGAGAAAGTGTCCCGTCCCGGCGACCAGCATGAGCCCCGCCAGCGCCAGGCGTGACGCGCGCCGGCGCGGTGTCTCCGCTCGACGGGCTGACTGGCCGGCGCCGGTGCCCGGTCGGCCGGCGAGAGCGGGCGCCTCGCCGCCGCCTTCGTCCGCTCTCATCCGCCGATGATGCCCAGCCGCCCTCCGAGCGACGCGAGCGCGCGACGCGGGCGTTCGCGGCGACGCATGGCCGGCGGGCGCGTCCGCGCCGTTCTGCTCTCCGGTTGTTCACGCGCCCGCCAGCACCTGTGCAGGGGACCTGCCCCCGACGTGGGCACGCAGCCCGGGTGCAGAGCAAGCTCTTCGCCTGCCCCCCGGTTCTCATCGGCCATCGGGGAACGGGCCGTGGACGCTCTGCGGCCGGACACCGGGAGAACACGCCGGAGGGCTTCGCGGCCGCCGCGGCGGCCGGCGCCGCATGGGTCGAGATGGACGTCCGGCGCGCCGCCGACGACGTCCTGGTCGTGCTCCACGACCACGTCCTGCCCGACGGCCGTTCCGCGGACGGACTGACGTCGGACGAGCTCCGGCAGCACGGCGTCCATGCGCTCGACTCCATACTCGGGCAGCTCCCCGACGGGTTGGGCGTCGACCTCGACGTCAAGGCTCGGCTCGACGACGCGCTGCGACCCGCGGACCGGACCACCGGCGCGATGGTGGCCCGCGTCGCCGCGAGGATCGCCCGCACCCGGCCCGTGCTCGTGACAGCGTTCAGCCCGCCGGTCCTCCTCCAGAGCCGAGCGATCGCGCCGGAGCTCCCGGTCGGGCTGCTCACGCCACCGGGGGTGCCGCTCCGCGAGGCCGTTCCCGCCGCGAAGCACCTCGGCGCCGTCGTGGCGGCGCCCTACGTCTCGGCGTTCGGGCTGCCGGGCGAGCTGGCCGAGGGCGACGAGGTCACGCCCGAGGTCCTGGGACGCCAGGTCCGCGTCGCGCGCGCCGCCGGCGTCGAGCTCCTGGTCTGGGGGCTGGGGCACCACCAGCTCCGCAGCGTCGTCGCGCGGGGGGCGGACGCGGTGTGCATCGACCTATGCCGACACCGCGACTATGCCGAGGTGTCTGGGTCTCGATCGTGGGTGGCGTGACACCTCAGGGCTTCTGCCTCGGCGTCTCCGTGGCCGTGTCGGCATAGTTCCGGACTGAGAGCAGCCTCGTGGAGGGGCACCGCGCTCCCATGAGGGAGGCGAGTGCGATGTCGGGGACGCGAAGGAAGCCCGGTGAGCTGGGCCCGCATGTCGAGGGCTATCGGGAGTGGCTGACACAGCGGGGATACACGACGCTGACGGTCAGGAACATGCTGAAGGACCTGGGTCAGGTCGGTCAGTGGATGTCGGGCGAGGCGCTCGTGACGGCGCAGCTCGACGAGGAAGCGATGACCTCGTTCCGGGCTACCAGTCAGGCGAACGGCCGCCGACGCGGACTGGGTCCGCGGGCGATGCTGCCGCTCTTGACCTACCTGCGGGAGCTCGGGGTAACCCCGGCGAGGCAGCCATCGCAGACGGCTCTGGCTGCGCTGTTGGCTGAGTACCGGCACTGGATGCTGCAGGAACGGGGCTTGGCACCGACCACGGTGCTGCGTTACGAGAACACCGCCCGCCGTTTCCTACAGCAGCAGGCGCTGATCGACGGCGCTCTGGAACCCGCCCACCTGACGGGGGTGGACATCAACGCATTCCTGCTGCGGGAGTGCGGTCGGGTCTCGGCCGGGTCGGCCAAAGGACGCACCGCTGAGCTGCGTTCGGTCCTGCGCTTCCTGTATTTGCAGGGGCTGACTCCGCTGCGGCTGGGGACGGCCGTGCCTCCGGTCGGTGGGTGGCGGCTGGCCACGCTGCCGCCACCCGCGATGAGCGTCGCTGACGTCCAGGCGCTGCTGGATAGTTGCGGCCGCACGACCGACGTGGGGGTTCGCGACTTCGCGATCATGACGCTCGTCGCGCGGTTGGGGCTGCGCTCGATCGAGGTCGCACGGCTGGAACTGGGGGACGTCGACTGGCGGACCGGTGAGCTCGTCGTCCGGGGCAAGGGCCGTCGTCAGGACCGGCTCCCGCTCCCGTCGGAGGTCGGCGAAGCCCTGGTCGCCTACCTGGCCTGGGACCGCACCCCTGCTGATGCCCGGCGGCTGTTCCTGACGTGCCGGGCTCCGCGAGGACCGATCCGGGCGGACCTGGTCGGTGACGTCGTGGAACGAGCCTGCCTCCGCGCTGGGCTGCCACACGTGGGGCCGCACCGGCTGCGACACGCGCTGGCATCCGAGCTGCTGCGCCAGGGCGCGGGGTTGGTCGCGATCAGTCAGGTCCTTCGCCATCAGGACCTGGCGACGACCGGTCTCTACGCCAAGGTCGACCTCGTGACGCTGCGGCATGTCGCCCAGCCGTGGCCAGGACAGATCCGGTGAGTGCCCTCGAGCAGGCCCTGGTGGATTACCTGCAGCTCCGACACTCGCTCGGGCACCAGCTGGCTGAGGCCCAGTGGCTGCTGCCGGACTTCGTGGCCTACCTCGACAGTCGGGGTCTGCGGACCGTGACGGTCCAGGCAGCGCTGGAATGGGCGCAGCAGTCACCGTCGGGTCGGGCCACCAGCGTCGGGCCGCGGCGAATGACCGCGGTACGTGGCTTCGCCCGCTACCTGTCCGGGATCGACGCGGACACCCAAGTGCCGCCGCTGGGGCTGATGCCACACCGGCAGCGGTGGCGGCAGCCGTTCATCTACACCCCAGCCGACATCGACACGGTGCGTGATCTGGCCCGGCAGTCGATCGTCTCGCCGCTGCGCGCAGCGACCTACGACACGCTGATCGGGCTGCTCACGGTCAGTGGGCTGCGGATCGGAGAGGCCATCAAGCTCGACCGCAGCGACCTCGACTGGGCCCAGGGTGTGTTGCTGATCCGGGAGTCCAAGTTCGGGAAGTCACGGCTGGTCCCGCTGCACCCGAGCAGCATGCAGGCCCTCAGCGACTACGCCGTGCTGCGCGACGACTTCCAGCCCCGGCCCAAGGAGCTGAGCTTCTTCGTTTCCCTGAAGCGCAAGCGGCTTCTCTACGCCGTCGTGCAGCAGACCTTCCGGCGGCTCGTCGATACCGCCGGGATCGGGGCCAACGCACCGTCCGCTCCGAGGCTGCACGACTTGAGGCACACCTTCGCGGTCCGCACCTTGCTGGACTGGTATCGCGCCGGCGAGGACGTGCAGGCCAAGATGCCGTCGCTGTCGACCTACCTCGGGCACCGCGAACCGGCCTGCACCTACTGGTACTTGTCGGCGGCCCCGGAGCTGCTCGCGCTGGCCGCCGCCCGTCAGGACAGCGCCTGGCCCAAGGTTCGGTCATGACGCTGATCGCGCCGACCCTGCAGGCGTTCTTCACCGACAGGCTCGTCCAACAACGTCAGGCCAGCCCCCGCACCATCGCCGGCTACCGCGACGCCCTGCGGTTGCTGCTCACGTTCGTCCATGCCCGGACCGGGAAGCTGCCCGCGCAGCTCGACTGGGACGACCTGGACGCCACCACGATCTCGGCCTTCCTGACTCATCTCGAGACCGAGCGGCACAACAGCACACGAACCCGGAACGTGCGTCTGACGGCGATCCGTTCGTTGTTCTCCTACGCAGCTCTGCGCCACCCCGAACACGCGCTGCTCATCCAACGCGTCCTGGCGATCCCACCGAAGCGGTTCGACAAGCGGATCGTGACGTTCCTGACCGCAACCGAGATCGACGCCCTGATCGCTGCTCCCGACCAAACCCGCTGGGAAGGTCGTCGAGACCGCGCCCTGATGCTGCTGGCCGTCCAAACCGGCCTTCGCGTGTCCGAACTCACCGGCTTGAACTGCGCCGACATCACCCTCGGCACCGGCGCCAACGTCCGCTGCGAGGGCAAGGGACGCAAGCAACGCGCCGTCCCTCTCACCGGCCCCGTCCAGGCGCTGCTGCGGGTCTGGCTCACCGAGCGAGCCGGGAACCCGGACGATCCGCTGTTCCCGACCCGGACCGGACGAAGGCTCAGCCGAGACGCGGTCGCGCTCCGGGTCAGCACCCATGTCGCGACCGCCGCGCTCCGATGCCCATCCCTGGAAGGCAAGAAGATCCATCCACACGTGATGCGGCACAGCTGCGCGATGTCCCTGCTACAGGCAGGCGTCGACACCTCCGTGATCGCCCTCTGGCTCGGCCACGCCGGCGTCCGATCGACAGATGCGTACGTCCACGCCGACATGAGCATCAAGGAGAAGGCCCTCGCGCTCACCACCCCCGCCTACGCCAAGCCCGGTCGCTACCGCCCGACCGACAAGGTGCTCGCGTTCCTCGAAGGTCTGTAACTATGCCGAGGACCGCACCGCCTGACGTCCTTGATGGCAACCCTTCGACGCCTCCATCTCGGCATAGTCGCGGTGTCGGCATAGGTCGACCTATGTGGACATCCGCATAGATCGACGAGATCGGTCTCGTGCCGGTGGAGTGCCCGCCGGTCAGCGGCGGACGTCGCCGGCGGCGGCGTCGAGCAGGCCGAGCTCGGACCGGCGGGGCAGTCCCTCCCAGTCACCGTCCACGGTGACGGCCCAGGAACCGACGGCGACGGCCAGCGCCAACGCCGCCACCGGGTCCGCGGCGTCCAGCAGCCCCGCCAGGTAGCCGGCCGCGAACGCGTCGCCGGCGCCGACGGGATCGACCGCGTCGACGCGCCGGGCGCCGGCCGACCGCACGGTGCCCTCGGCGCAGGCGACCGCGCCCCGCTCGGCGAGCTTCACGATCGCCCGCGCGGGCCCGAGCTCCGCCAGACGGCGCGCCGCCGCGTCCGGCGCGAAGGCCTCGCCGAGGATCATCTCGGCCTCGTCCTCGCCGGCGAAGACGACGTCCGCCCGGGCGGCGAGGTCGCGGAAGACCCCGGCAGCCTCGGCGTCGTCCGGCCACAGGGCTGTCCGGTGATTGGGGTCGAACGACACCAGCGTCCCCGCGGCGCGGGCGATCTCGACGGCCGAGAAGGTCGCCGCGCGCGCCGACGAGGACAGCGCCGGCGTGATGCCGGTGCAGTGCATGACGCCGGCGCCGGCGATCAGCTCCTCGTCCAGGTCGGCGGGTGCGAGCCGCGACCCGGCGCTGCCACGGCGGTAGTACAGCACCGACGTCGTCGCCGAGGACCGCCGCTCCTTGATCATCAGCCCGGTGGGGGCGTCGGGGTCGACCACGGCCCCGCGCACGTCCACCTCCTCCGCGGCGAGCTCGCGCACGATCAGCCGTCCGAGCTCGTCGTCCCCCACCCGGCCCGTCCACGCCGCTTCCGACCCGAGGCGACGCACACCGATGGCCACGTTGGACTCGGCGCCGGCGATCCCGAGCCGCAGTGAGTCGGCGTGGCGCAGCGGACCGGTGCGCGTCGCCGACAGCAGCGCCATGGTCTCGCCGAAGGTCACGAGCCCGCCTCGGAGCGGCCGGCGCTGCCCGTGAACGGGTTCGGAGGCGACCATTCAGTCGTCGTCCTCTGCGGCGGCGCCCCCGGCGCGGAGCTCGCGGATCACGGCCTCCTGCACAGCCTCCCTCGTTGCGTCGATGTGCGCGGCGACGAGCGCGGCGGCGCCCGTGCGGTCGCCGTCCCGCAGCGCCTTGACGATGTCAGCGTGCTCCCTCATCGACTGGCGCCCGCGGGTCTCGCCGACCGTGCCGAAGTACCAGCGCACCCGCTTGCCGAGCCCTTCGAGGATCTCGGCCAGCACCTCGTTGCCCGCGCACTCGGCGACGAGGTTGTGGAACCGCGTGTTGATCGCGGCGACCTCGCCGTGCCTCGCGGACGCGGCGGCCTGCCGGCCCTGTTCGACGAGCAGGTCCAGCTCTTTCAGCTGGCCGGCCGAGCGCCGCTCCGCCGCGAGCTGCACCGACTGGACCTCGAGCATCGACCGCACCTCGAACAGGCTCCGCAGCTCCCGCTCGGTCCGCTGGCGCACGCATGCCCCGTGGCGCGGGCGGATGTCGACCCAGCCGTTCGCGTCCAGCGCGCGCAGCGTCTCGCGGATCGGGATCCGGCTGACGCCGAAGTGCCGGGCGAGGTCGTCGGCGGGGAGCCGCTGTCCCGGACCGAGCTCCCCCGAGATGATCGCCTCCTCGATGACGTCGTAGAGCTGCTCGGCGAGGGTCCCGCCGGTGAGGACGCGGGGCAGGTTGGCCAGGAAGGGCTCCGGCATCGTCGCGCTCACGGCTGGGCTCCCCGGCCGCCGCGGCAGGCGGAGAGGCGTCGCGGTGGTCCCAC
>JACCXR010000008.1 GCA_013696915.1 Euzebyaceae bacterium | reverse complement strand
TCTCTCGGCGAGCCAGATCTGCTCGTCGAGGTCGAAGCAATCGCAGTGCTCCCGTAGCGAGGAAGGGAGGGGCGCCTCCCGCCAGCGGCGAGCGAGGACGAACGACGTTGACGTCGACAGCCTGGCTTCGGGAAGTGACGCTCCCGCTCGACGCCGCTCCGGTCGAGGCCAACGCCCCCGCTGCGGCCCGCCCGGTGAGGGCCTCCGGTGATTGAGGGGTCAGGTCAGGCACGCCCCGTCCGCGGCCCGGCATACGTGCACGGCGGCCGTCCGGCCCGTCCGGCCCTCGTATGCGGCGGTGACGGCAGCGCCGACCTCGGCCACGCGTTCCCGCTCGACGAGAGCGACGATCGCGCCGCCGAAACCGCCGCCGGTCATGCGGGCGGCCACGGCGTCGCTGTCCACCGCGAGCTCCACGAGCAGGTCGAGCTCGGGGATCGACACCTCGAAGTCGTCGCGCAGGCTCGCGTGGCCCTCGGCGAACAGCCGGCCCAGCCGCCCCGGGTCGGGACCGCCGGGAGCGGTGAGCTCGGCCTCCACGGCGCGGACGCGCGCGTTCTCGGTGACGACGTGGCGCAGGCGCCGACTGGGGACGTCGCCGAGACCGGCAGCGGCGGCGAGCTCGGCCGCCTCGTCCGGACCGACCGCCGACGGCGCGGCGCCGCCCAGAACCCCCAGGGCCTCCTCCAGCTCCGCCCGCCGGCGCCCGTAGCCGGAGTCCTCGAGGCGCCGGCTGACCCCGGAGTCGACGATCAGCAGCGCGAGGTCCGCAGGCAGCGGGACCAGGCGGTGTTCCAGCGAGCCGCAGTCCAGCAGCACGGCGTGGTCGGCGCGCCCGAGCAGCGACGCCGCCTGGTCCATGATCCCCGACGGCACCCCGACGGCCCGGTGCTCGGCGCGCTGGGCCGCCCGAGCCACGCCCATCGGATCGAGCGCGAAGTCCGCGGCCGCGCACAGCGCCAGCGCCACCCCGACCTCGAGCGCCGCGGAGGACGACAGCCCGGCGCCGTCGGGCAGGTCGGACGTGACCTTGCCCGACAGCCCCACTCCGGGCCGCCCCAGCAGGTCGAGCTCGGCCGCCACTGCGGCGACGTAGCGGCCCCAGCCGGACGGCGGAGCGTCCTCTCCCGTCGCGGACACGTCCACCGGGTCGTCGAACCGGTCGGAGGTGAGCAGGATCCGGTCGCCGCCGGCGTCGCACTCCAGCCGCACGCTGCGGTCGATGGCAGCGGGCAGGACCAGCCCGCCGCTGTAGTCGGTGTGCTCCCCCATCAGGTTGACCCGGCCGGGTGCCCGCACGGTCATCGCCATCGCCGCCGCCTCCAGGTGTTGAATGCCGGCCATGACCCAGCCCTTCGCACAGGTCGCCGAGGTCGCCGGCGACCCCGCCCGCGCCCGGGTGTACGAGCACGGGTGGCAGTCATGGAGTCCGGCCGGTCTCTACCCCGCCACGTCGACCTCGCCACGTCCCCGCCGCCCGGAGTGGCTGACCATGGGGTACCGGCCGGGCCGCCCGGCGCCCGGGACCGGATTCCAGGGCGAGGGACTGCTGGCCGTCCTGCCCGCCGACGGGCCGGTCCGGCTGTGGGCGGCGCCCGAGCCCGGCCGGGAGATCGCGTCCATCCGTGTGCGTGCGCTGGCCGACCGGCTGGTCGTCGAGTCGGACGGGCCGGTGGTCGAGCGCAGCGCCGACCGGCTCGGGACGGCGCTCGCCGGGTGGGCGGACGACCTCGCGGCCGAGCGCGGCGCTGCCGGCGTCCGGTCGCTGTTGGCGGCGTGGTGCTCGTGGTACTGCTACTGGGCGGACGTCAGCGAGCAGCAGGTCCTGGCGAACCTGGCGGCGATCGACCGGCTGGGGCTGGACGTCGGCACGATCCAGGTCGACGACGGCCACCAGGCCGAGATCGGCGACTGGGTGGAGCGGTCCCCGCGGTTCGGGCCGTTCGGCGGGCTCGTGCGCCGGATCCGCGACACCGGGCGGGCGGCCGGGGTGTGGACCGCGCCGTTCCTCGTCGGCGCGCGCAGCCGGCTGGCCGCCGAGCACCCCGACTGGCTGGTGGGCGGGGCGGTCGCGAGCCCGAGCAACTGGGAGCAGGAGACGCGCGTCCTCGACGTCACGCATCCCGACGCCGCGGAGCATCTCCGAAGCGTCTACGCCACCCTCCGCGAGGAGGGGTTCACCTACCACAAGATCGACTTCCTCTACGCCGGCGCAATGGACGGCGTCCGCCGGGCGGACTGCTCCGGCCTGGACGCCTACGCCGAGGGGCTGCGCCTCATCCGCGAGGGCATCGGCGAGGACGCGACGCTCCTCGGCTGCGGCGCGCCCCTGCTGCCGAGCGTCGGGCTGGTCGACGCGATGCGGATCAGCCCCGACGTGGGACCGGACTGGGAGCCCCTCGACGGCGACGTCAGCCAGCCCGGCGGGCGGTCGGCGGTCCTTGCCGGGCGCGCGCGGACGTGGATGCACGGCCGGTTCTGGGTCAACGACCCCGACTGCCTGATCGTCCGTCCGGCGGTCGAGCGGCGCGACGAGGTGGCGGCCAACATCGCCGCGAGCGGGGGCCTGGCCGTCTCCAGCGACCCGCTCGACGCGCTCGACGACCACGGCCTGGCGTTGACGCGCGCGCTGCTGCGCCCCTCGTCGGCCGAACCGGTCGCCTGGGACGCTGCGTGGCTCGGCGACAGCCTTGTGGGCCCAACAGAAACAACATCAGCTGTAGGGAAATCCTTGCACTAGCTGTATGGAACATCGCACGCGGCACCTCCGGCCGGTCATCGAAAACCTCCTGGACACGTTCCGCGTCGTCGTGGTGCAGGGACCACGGCAGGCGGGCAAGTCGACGCTGGCGCGCGACGTCGTGGACGCACGGGGCGGGTCCTACCTGACCCTGGACGACCCGGACACCCTCGTCGCCGCCGAACTGGATCCGCAGCGCCTGCTCGACCGCCCGGGGCCGTCGCCATCGACGAGGTGCAGCGCGGGGGCGACGACCTCGTCCGCCGGATCAAGGTGGCCGTCGACCGCAACCCCGTACCCGGCCGCTACCTCCTCACGGGGTCGACCCGCTTCCTGACCGTCTCCACGCTGTCCGAGTCGCTCGCCGGCAGGGCCGTCTTCGCCGATCTCCGGCCCTTCACCCAGGGCGAGCTCGCCGGCGTGGAGGCCGGTCTCGCCGACGTGCTGTTCGCCGGTTCGCCGGCGGTCCGCGCGCTGCGGCCGGTTCCTTGCCACGCACGGAGTACCTCCGCAGGGTCGTGGTCGGCGGCTACCCGGAGGTCCAGGGCCTCCCGGACTCCGCTCGGCGGGTGTGGCACGACGCCTACCTCTCCACGGTCGTGCAGCGCGACGTGGCCGCGTTCAGCGACGCCCGGAAGCTGC
>JACCXR010000002.1 GCA_013696915.1 Euzebyaceae bacterium | reverse complement strand
ACCTCGATCCCCTGCTGCTGGGTGAGGAAGCGCTGGGCGGCGGCGCGGATCGCGTCCTCGTTGCCGCCGACCTTGACGATCGCGACGCCCTCGAGGTCGCACTTGATCCCCTGGGCCGAGACAGCGCCGCGGATGCCCACGGGGATGCGCCGCGAGGACAGGTCCATGATGTGCAGCCGCTGGACGAACGGCACGACGAAGACGCTCGCGCCCATGACGACCTTCTGGCCGGACATGTCGGTGGAGATGTCGCCCGTCTCCGGGTTGCGGACGGGGCGGCCCTTGCGCCCGGTGATGATGAAGGCCTCGTTCGGGCCGGCCACCTTGACCCGGGTCAGGACGGCGAGGCCCACGATGATCAGCAGGACGATGAGGCCGACGATCGTGCCGACGAGCGGGTTCACGGCAGGTCCTTCCAGGGGGTCAGAAGCAGGGGGTCAGAAGCCGGCCGGGGTGACGACGACCGCGGTGGCGGAGGCCACCGCGACGACGACGACCGTGGTGCCGGCGGGCACGGGCTCGTCGCAGCGGGCGGCGAGCTTCAGCTGCTGGCCGAGATGGGCGACGCGGACCTCGCCGAGCCCGCCGGCCGGCACGCGGGTGAGGACGACGCCGGTCTTGCCGACGAGGTCCGCGGTCCGCGGGGTGACGTCGGTGCTCATCCGCATGACCGACCGCATGAACACCGCCGTGAGCGACCCCAATGCCAGCCCGGCGCCGAGCCCGACCGCGGACGCCGGCCCGGTGCCGAGCTCAGGCCGCGACAGCGCCATGGCGCCGCCGAACCCGAAGGCGGCGAAGAAGGCGCCGATGACCGGCGTGGAAAGGATCCCGGCCGCTGCGTCGAGGTGGAGCGCGTCGAAGACCCCGTCGAGGTGGTCGCCCAGCAGCAGGCCGATGAGCAGGAGCGCAAGCCCGAACGACCCGATGAGGATGAACGCCGTCACGGTGTCACGCCCCTTTGCTCGCGGTGGCCAGTATAGGCGGCGGCGCAGTGGCTACGCTCGCGGGGCATGAGCGAGCGCACCCTGACCGTGACGTCCGAGGTCGGCCGCCTCCGGGAGGTGATCCTCCACCGGCCCGACCTCGAGCTGCGCCGGCTGACCCCCGGCAACAAGGACGCGCTGCTCTTCGACGAGCTCGTCTGGGTCGCGAAGGCCCAGGAGGAGCACGACGGGTTCGCGGCGCTGCTGCGCGCGGAGGGCGTGAGGGTGCGGCTCTTCGCCGAGCTCCTCGCCGAGACGCTCGCCGACGACGGCGTGCGCAAGGACCTGGTCGGGCGCATCGCCACCGTCGACACCTGCGGCGTCGAGCTCGTCGACCGCGTGCGCGGCCACCTGGCGGAGCTGCCGCCCGACGAGCTCGTGCGCCACCTGATCGGCGGGCTTGCCGTCCGGGAGGTCCCGGGCGCCGCCGACGGCTTCGTGGGCGGGGTGCTCGGCCCGGCGGCCTTCCTCCTGCCGCCCTTGCCCAACGCCGTCTTCACGCGCGACCCGTCGGCCCGCGTCGGGGGCGGCGTGGTCCTCTCGCCGATGCACAAGCCGGCGCGGCAGGCGGAGCGCCGCCTGTGGGAGACGGTCTACCGGCACCATCCCGACTTCGGGAAGGCGGCGGGCGGGTTCTGGTACGGCGGCGACGACCGCGAGTACTTCCCGGCCACGATCGAGGGCGGGGACATCCTCGTGCTCAGCGAGCGCTGCGTGGCGATCGGCCTGTCCGAGCGCAGCCACCCGGTCGCCGCCGAGAACCTCGCCGCCCAGCTGTTCGAGGCCGGGGTCTGCGAGTTCGTGCTCGCCGTCGACCTGCCGAAGGCCAGGGGCACCATGCACCTCGACACCGTCATGACGGTGGTGGACGTCGATGCGATCGTGCTGTGGCCCCGCGCCCAGCAGTTGCTGCGCGCGTACCGCATCACCCCCGGCCGGGCCGGTCGCATGTCGGTCCGGGAGGAACCCGACCTCGTCCGGGCGCTCGCCGCGGGGCTCGGCGTCGACGCGCTGCGCGTCGTCACCACCGGCGAGGACGAGGTGCTCGCCGACCGCGAGCAGTGGGACGACGGCAACAACACCCTCGCCGTCAGCCCGGGCACCGTGGTCGCCTACGAGCGCAACGTCGACACCAACCGCAGGCTGGCCGACGCCGGCGTGACCGTGCGGACGATCTCCTCCTACGAGCTGCCACGCGGCCGCGGCGGCCCGCGCTGCATGTCCTGCCCGACGTCCCGCGACCCGCTGCCCCGCTGACTCCAGGCCGGTGGACCTTCACCCCTACACCGGCACGTGGGACGACGACGACCCGCACGCGAACTTCAAGCGCGAGGTGGCCGAGTACTCCCGCGCGGACCCGCTCCCGACGTTCGAGCAGCTCGCCGCCGACACCGGCGTCCCCGTCGCCGCGCTCCTGCGCTACGCGCTCGTGAAGTGGGCGGCCGAGGGGTCCGAGGCACTGCTGGCCCTCGGGCCACGCACCGTCGAACGGCTCTGGGAGGTCGTGGACCGCGCCGAGCAGCAGGGCACCGACAGCGCCCGCCTGGTGGCGTACGACACGCTCCGCCAGATGCTGTCGTGGCTGCGGGCGCCGTTGTCCGGCTGAGCCGTGGCCCCACCCGCCGCCGGTCGCCGGCGCCGCGGCCGGTCGCGCGCCTCCGCAGGGCGCAGGCACCCGACGTTTGAAGGGTAGGCGCAGCATGCTGCGCCTACCCTTCAAAGGTGCCGCGCCGGGCGGGGACCGAGGCTTGGCGGCCCCAACGGCCCCGCAACGTTCGAAGGGTAGGCGCCAACACCTGCGCCTAGCCTTCAAAGGTCGTGGATGGCGTCGGCCGCTGCCGGTGCGAGCGCATCGGGTGCCGGGGACAGCCCCGGCAGCGGCAGGCTCTCGACCCCGCCGGCGGACAGGCGCACCAGCGTGCCGTCCGGGACCGGCGTCCACCCCGGATCCTCGTCGAGCGGCTCCGAGGCGACCAAGCCGGCGCCCGGCCACCGCTCGCCGTCCCGCAGCGTGTAGAGGGTGTTGGTGGGCGCCTCGTGGCTCATCCGCGCGACCACGACCTCCGACGGTCCCGCGATCGCGAGGTTCAGCGCCGCCGCGGCGCCCTGGCGCTCGCACTCGGCGGCCACGAACGCGACCGCGTGGCCCACCGCGCCGGCGAGCCCGCCAGCGGGGTCCCGCTCGAGGCGGGCCACGGCGAGCAGGAACAGCAGGAGCGAGTCGCTCAGCCCGTCGAAGGCGGCGAAGAGGTGGTCCGGGAGGGTGGCCAGCAGCGGCCGCGCCGTGCGCTCCCGGAAGGCGCCGATCCACCCGTTGTGCGTTCCCGCGAGGGTCCCGTGGACGAACGGGTGGACGAAGGTCGTCCCGTGCGGGATGCCGGCCGTGGCGGCGCGCACGGCGGCGAGCTGCGTCCCCGCGGTGAGGCGACGGGCCAGCGAGGGCAGGTTGGCGTCGGCCCACGGCGGCCGGTCGCTGCGGTACCGCAACGGCTCCGGGTGGTCCGCGTTCCACCACGCGACCCCGGTCCCGTCGACGTTGATCCGGGAGAAGTGCATCTCGCGCGGGGCGGACGCCTGCGCGGAGAGGCTGTGCGGCGGGTCGTAGACCAGGGCCGAGACGGGGGTGGGCGGCCCGACGTAGGCGGCGAGTCGGCACACGGCTCAGCCTTCCATGGGCGGTCGCTGCGCGAACGCCTCCACCGAGGTCACGGGAATCGCCTCCGACGGGCTCCGGCGATCCACGGATCAGGCGTCCACGGGCGGTCGCTGCGCGACCGCCTCCTTCGAGGTCACGGGAATCACCTCCGACGGGCTCCGGCGATCCACGGATCAGGCGTTCAGCGGGCGGACGTCCTTGATCTCCACCGTGAACGTGCCGGCCGGCGCGCTGTAGCGCGCGTACTCGCCGACGCGCTTTCCGATGAGGGCCCGCCCGAGCGGCGACTGGGCGCTGACGACCGACAGCCCCTGCGGGCGGTCCTCGCGGCTGCCCAGCAGGAACTTCTCCTCGTCGCCGTCCGTGTCCACCGTGGTCACCACCATGCCGGCGGCGACGGTGTCGCCCTGGGGGGCGTCGCCGACCTGTGCGGTGCGGAGCATCTCCTCGAGCTGGCGGATGCGGGCCTCCATCTTGCCCTGCTCCTCCTTGGCGGAGTGGTACTCCGCATTCTCGCGGATGTCGCCGTGGGCACGGGCGACCTCGATTGCCTTGGAGGCCCGCGGGCGCCCAGCGGACTTGAGCTCCTCGAGCTCCTCGGTCAGGCGGTCGAAGGCAGCCTGGGACAGCCAGACGGTCTCAGTCACGATTTGGGAGTCCTCGCGGATCGCGGCGTGGCCGCGGACGGTCGAAGGGGACGGTGCAGTGTAGTCGAGGCAGGATGGAGACGTGCCGGAGCTGCCCGAGGTGCAGGCCCACGCCGAGCGGCTGTCCGCCGCGCTCGGCGGGGCGACGCTGCAGGCCGTCGACGTGCTGTCCTTCGCGGCCCTCAAGACCTTCGCCCCGCCGATCGACGCGGCGGTCGGCCACGGGCTGGACGGGGTGACGCGTCGCGGCAAGCTGCTGGTCCTGCGCTTCGGGGACGCGGGCCACGTCGTGCACCTCATGCAGGGCGGCCGCCTGCGGCCGGACGCCGGCAGGTCCCGCCGGCCGAAGGGTGGGCTCGTGCGCTGGAGCTTCGACCGCGGCGCCCTGCTGCTCACCGAGGCCGGCACCGAGCGCAAGGCGGGCGTGTGGGCGGTGACGGGCGACCCGATGACGCAGCCGCCGCTCGCCGAGCTCGGTCCCGAGGCCGACACCGTCGACGACCCGCTGATGGCCGAGCTGCTCGCAGGGCACCCGATGCGGCTGCACACCTTCCTCCGCGACCAGCACATCCTCGCCGGCGTGGGCCGGCGGCTCGCGAACGAGGTCTGCCACCGCGCCCGGCTGTCGCCGTTCGCGCCGACGACCAAACTGACCGCCGTCGAGGCCCGCAAGGTCGTCGAGGCGATCCGCGCTGCGGTCGACGAGGGACTGGCCGCCGAGCGTGCCCGCGCCGACATGAGCGCATCGAAGGAGCGGCCCGCCGCCGTGCACGCCCGCACGGGACAGCCGTGCCCGGTCTGCGGCGACACCGTCCGCGCCGTGGAGTACCGCGACTACACCGTGAACTACTGCGCGAGCTGCCAGACCGGCGGGCGCGTCCTGGCCGACAACACGACCAGCAAGTTCCTGAAGTAGCGGTGACCAGACCCGACAGGCCCGCCACTGCACCGGCAGCTCTGGCCGATAGCGAGGCGGTCCAAGGGGGGGTGCCTCGCCCCCGGATGCCCGTGATGGTGCGGCTCTGGGCGATGTCGGCGGTGGGGTCGCCGCGGACCGGGAGCAGGTCGGCGCGCAGCCAGGGTTGGATCCGAGCCGCGGTCGCGGAACCCGAAGTGGCGGGCGGGTATCGACGTCACCACACGGGTGCCGGGCGCCGGTTCAGCCGACCGGGGAGCCAACCAGCCGAGTTTGAAGCAGCTGGCGGGCGGCGGGTGGCTGTGGCACGATTGTAGCCATGAGCATAGAGGCTCTGCGGGTGGTGAAGGACCGGTTCTCGGAGTACGTGGACCGCGTGGAGCGTCATCATGAGCGCATCGTGGTGACGCGGAACGGGCGCCCCGCGGCGGTCCTCATAAGCCCTGAGGACTTGGAGGCGCTGGAAGAGACGCTGGCGCTGCTCTCCGATCCCGAGGCGCTGCGCGAGCTGGAGCGGGCCGACCGCGATCTGCAGGCCGGCGAGGGCGTCCACGGTGTTGAGGCCGTGCGCGCGCTCCGCGGCACGCGCGATCAGTGAGCGATTGCCCGAGGCGGTGGCGGCGGCCGTGATCGACTTCATCACCGGGCCGCTCTTGGACAACCCTCAGCGCCTGGGACGCGAGCTCAAGGGTGACCTCGTAGGTCTGCACTCCGCCCGACGAGGAACGTTTCGCATCCTGTACCGCATCGACGACGCTCACCGGACCGTCTCCGTCCAGCGGATCGAACACCGGGGCAACGCCTACCGGCCCCGGTAGCGCAGGTGGGAGATCGTGGGGCAGCTCTTCGGCCGTCCGCGGACACCACCAGCGAGCTCTTCAAGTAGCCGTGCCCGCCGGCCGGGGGCGTCCGTGGCGCTGACCATGTGCTCCGCGGGGCCGCAGGGGAGCTCCCGGAGCCGGTCCGCCGCCCGGCGGTGGCGGTTCGCGGCCGTCGCGGTTGTGGTGTTCGCGCTGGGCGCGCTACAGAAGGCGACGTGCCTCGGCGAGCCCTCCAGCGACGTCCTCCGGAGGTACTGCTTCACCGACCTCCAGTTCCTCTGGCGCCTGCGGGGGTTCAGCGTCGATGCGGTCCCCTACGCCGGACCGCCGCCCGGCTACCCCTTCGACTACGTCCTGGAGTACCCCCCCGGCCTCGCATTCGGGACGTGGGTGCTGGCGCTGGTCACCCACTCGCGGGCCGGGTTCTTCCTCCTCAACGCGCTCGTATGCGCCGGCTGCCTGGCGCTGGCCGTCTGGCAGACCGACATGGCCCACCGCCCTGGGCCGGCCGGCCACCCGGATGGTCCTGATGGTCGTGTCCCCGAGCCTGCTCGTGCTCGGGGCTCAGAACTGGAACCTGTGGACGCTGGCGCCGGTGGCGGCCGGCCTGGCCGCCGCGGCGCGTGGCAGGACGGCACGGGCAGGTGCCTGGTTCGGCCTGGCGGCCGGGATCAAGTGGTGGCCGGCCCTGCTCGTCATCCCGCTGATCGTGGGGCGGTGGGCCGACCAGCCGGCGGGACCCGCGGGGCTCCGGCGCCGCCGGCGGACCGCCCCCGCCGTCGCGGCTGCGGGGACGTGGGCCCTCGTGCAGCTCCCCGCCTTGGCCGTCAGCCCAGCGAACCAGTGGCGGTCGATCAGCTTCCACCTTGGGCGGGAGCCCAATCGGGGCGGCCACGTCGCCGCGGCCCTCGGCCTCCTCCGCCAGGCGGGCGTCGAGCTCTCGTCCGACCCGGGCCCCGTGCTGGACGCCGTCTCCCTCGCGGTGCTCGTGCTCGGCGCGGCCGTTGTGGTGCGGCGCCTGTCCCGGCGTCTCGTCGACCCGGTGGACGCCATGCTCGCCCTGGTGGCGTTGTTCCTCGTCACCAGCAAAATCTTCTCCCGTTCAGTTCGTCCTGTGGCTCCTCCCGCTGTTGGTCCTTCGCGGGTGCCGGCGCGCCGGCTGGTGCTCGTCCATCGTGGGCTCCGCGGTGTGGCTGCTCTACGCCCCGTGGGAGGTGCTGGGCGACCGGTACCGGCACTGGGCGCATGCGGCGGCCCTGGCCAGGGCCGGTTGGTGGCGTGGGTGCTACAGCGCCATGACGCCGCCCGCCGTAGGTCGAGCCGAGGGTCGCCCGGCGCCGCCGCTACACTCGGCCGCCCGCCCGTTCCGGTGAATCGACCTGCCCTGTCGTGACGACGCCCACTGCCGCCCGCGACGAGGCGAGCCTCCTCCGAGACCCCGCCTTCGTCGTCGCCCTCGTCATCGCCGTGGTCGTGGCCCTCGGGTTCGGGCTGGTCGTGCCTGTCCTGCCCGAGTACGCCCGCAGCTTCGGCGTGGGGCTGTTCGCGGCCAGCGCGGTCGTCGCCGTCTTCGCCGGCGTGCGGCTGGTCTCGAACCTGTTCACCGGCGCCCTCGCGGACCGCATCGGGACCCGCAGGGCCGTCGGCTGGGGCGCGATCGTCGTCGCCGTCTCGAGCCTCGCGGTCGCCGCCGCGCCGAGCTACGCCGCACTGCTCGTGGTGCGTGGGCTGGGCGGCTTCGGCAGCGCGCTGTTCTTCAACGCGCTCATCACCCTCGTCATCACCAGCGTGTCCGGCGCGCAGCGCGGTCGCGCCGTCGGGATGCTCCAGGGCGCGTTCCTGTTCGGCATGGCGTTCGGGCCCACGGTCGGCGGCCTGCTCGCCGAGCCGCTCGGGCTGCGCTGGCCGTTCGCGATCTACGCGGTCTTCTGCGCGGCCGCCGGCCTGGTCGCCTTCGGATTCCTGCCCCGTCCGGCCGTCACGGGCCGGCCGTCACACGCCGACGGCGCCCGCGGCCCCGACGACGAGCCGGTCCTGGTGGCGCCGGCCGCCGGAGGCACGGGCCGTTCGACGCCGACGTGGGCGGTCGTCCGGGACCTGTGCCGCGACCACGCGTTCGTCGCCGCGCTGATCATGATGGCCGTCTCCCGCTGGGCGGCGACCGGGATCCGCTTCAGCCTCATCCCCCTGTTCGGGCGCGAGGTCGTCGGCGCGAGCCACGGCGTCGTCGGGCTGGCCCTCACCCTCGCCGCCGTCACGCACCTGATGGTGGCCTGGCCGGCGGGCAAGGTGGCCGACACGTACGGCCGCCGGACGCTCGCCTGGCCGGCGTACCTCGCCTTCGCGGCCATCTCCCTCGCCGTCGTCTGGGCCACCACGGTGCCCGCCTTCGTCGTCGTCCTGGCGCTCTACGGCATCGGGACGGCCTTCACCGCGGTCACGCCGCCCGCGGTCGTCGGTGACGTGGTGCCCCCGGACCGTTCTGGCGTCGGCGTCGGCACGCTGAACACGGCGGGCGACGTCGGCAGCGTGCTCGGGCCGCTCGTGTGCGGCTGGCTCGCCGGCGCGGCGGGCTACGGGTGGGCTTTCGGCGCCTCCGCCGCGCTGCTGGTCGTCGGCGCGGTCGTCGCGTTCCGCATGCGCGAGACGCTCCCGCGAGGGGAGCCGGCGCCGGCGCTCGCCGGCTGAGCCCCCTGCGGTTCTCCCGCGGGATGGCTGGCTGGACCTGGCTAGACTGACCGCCGCCATGGTGCGGGAGCTGGTCTACCGGATCTACGAGCGCCGGCTCTCGGCGAGCCTGCGGGACGGCCCCCTGCCCCGCCACGTCGGCGTCATCCTCGACGGGAACCGCAGGTACGCGCGCGCCCACGGCCTGGAGACGGCGTCGGAGGGGCACCGTCTCGGCGCATCGAGGATCCCCGAGCTCCTCGACTGGTGCCACGAGTTCGCCATCCCGTACGTGACGCTGTGGCTGCTCTCGACCGAGAACCTGCGGCGCGACGAGCAGGAGGTCGGGGCGCTCGTCGGGATCATCTGCGAGACGATCACGGGCATCGCGTCCGACCCGCGCAACGCCGCGCGCGGCGTCCGCGTCAGCGGCGTGGGGGCGCTCGACACCCTCCCCGACGAGTTGCGCAGGGCCGTGAAGAAGGCGGAGGAGGCCACCCGCGACGGCGACGGCCTGCACGTGCAGGTCGCCGTGGGCTACGGCGGGCGCCAGGAGATCACCGACGCGCTGCGCGGCCTGCTCGAGGAGCGCGCGGCCCACGGGCAGACCCTGCAGGAGGTGATCGCCGACCTGCGCCCGGACCACATCGCCGCCCACCTCTACACCACGGGGACGCCCGATCCTGACCTCATCATCCGCACGTCGGGGGAGATCCGGCTCTCCGGCTTCCTCATGTGGCAGTCGGCCCACAGCGAGTTCTACTTCTGCGACCCCTACTGGCCGGAGTTCCGCAAGACCGACTTCCTGCGCGCCCTGCGTGACTTCGCCTCGCGCACCCGCCGCTTCGGGAAATAGGGGCCGATGCCGGTCGAGCGCACCGACATCGACGGCCTGCTCGTCGTGCGCTGGCCCACGCACGGCGACGACCGCGGCTTCTTCCGCCAGACCTACCAGGTGCGCGAGCTCGCCGACGCCCTCGGCCGCGAACCGGTCCTGCGCCAGGGCAACCACTCCCGCAGCAGCCCCGGCGTCCTCCGCGGCTTCCACGCCGAGCCGTGGGACAAGCTCGTCTACGTCGTCCGGGGCTACGCGATGGCCGCCGTCGCGGACATCCGTCCCGACTCGCCGACGTTCGGGGAGGCGCGCGCGTTCCTGCTGGGCGAGCCGCCGGACGGCGAGCGCATCCGGCTCTTCATCGGCCAGGGCCTCGCCAACTCGTTCTGCACCCTCGGCCGGGAGCCCGTCGACTACCTCTACGACGTCAGCGACTACTACCGGCCGGACATCGACAAGCCGTCGGTGGCATGGGACGACCCCGACCTGGCGGTCCGGTGGCCGGTCGCCGAGCCGGTCCTTTCGGACGCCGACGCCGCCAACCCCCCGCTGCGCGCGCTGTTCCCCGGCCACCCGCGCTGGCGGGACGCGTAGGCGCCGCTCAGCCAGAGACGGTCGGGCCGGCGCGCTCGATCGCGATGCGCAGCAGCACCCGCCGGTCGCGGACCATGGCGGCGCGGTAGTCGTCCCAGTCGGGATGCTCGCCGGCGGCCCGGCGGTAGTAGTCGACCAGGCCTTCCATCGCCTCGGGCAGCGCGACGATCGCCGCCCTGCCCTCGACGGTCACCCAGGGGCCGTAGAAGCGCTCGGTGAACAGGCACAGCGTCGCCCGCGGGTCGCGGCGGAGGTTCTGCGTCTTCATGGCGGTCGCGCGGCTGCTCACGACGGCGTGCCCTTCGGCGTCGATCACCGCGTCGACCGGCGACATCTGGACGCCGCCGTCACGGCGGAACGTCGCGAGGACCGCGCGGCCGTTCTCGCGGATGAACGTGCGGGCCTCGTCGGCATCCAACGCTGGAACCTCCTCGGGGGATCTTGCTCGGATCGGGGATCTGGCGACCGTACTTGTGACCTGCGGGGCGCCTATACGCGGAGGGTGCCGTCGGCCACGCGGACCGCGGTGCCGGCGAGGTCCACCCGTTCGGCGACGCCGTCCCGCACCGTGGCCCGCAGCTCCAGACGGCTGGGCCGGCCCATCTCCACTCCCTGGACGATGACCCATTCGTGCGAGCCGTCCGCCATGGTCGGGGACAGGAAGCCGGCGAGCGCGACGGCGGCGGCCCCCGTGGCGGGATCCTCGGCGACGCCGAGCGCCGGGGCGAACATCCGGGCGCGCACGTCGCCGCCGTCGACGGCGACGACGTACACGTGCTGCGCGTCGGTTCCCGCCAGGGCGTCCCAGCGACCCGGGTCCAGCCGCACGCGGGCGACGGCATCGGCGTCGCGCACGGGCGCGATCAGGAAGGTGGGGCCGCCGCCGGAGATGATCTGCGGACCCGGCTGGGTGAGCATCGCCTCCGGCGGCAGCGACAGGACGGCGGCGACGACGTCGGGCGGAGGTGCAGACCCGGATACGCGCGGCAGCACGGTGGCGCGGAGGCTGGCGCCGGCCGGGCGGCCGTCGCGCCTGGTGACGGTGACGGCGACCGGCCCGACGCCCTCGTCGAGGACGAAGGCGTCGTCGTCCGCGACGCCGAGGTCGGCGAGCAGCATCGCCGTGCCGACCGTGGGATGGCCGGCGAACGGCAGCTCGGCCGCGGGCGTGAAGATCCGCAGCCGGCGCAGCGCACGTGGGGACTCCGGCGGCAGGACGAAGACGGTCTCGGAGAGGTTGAACTCGGCGGCGATGCGCTGCATCTGCCCGGCGGACAGTTCGCGGGCGTCGGACACGACGGCGAGCGGGTTGCCGCCGAACGGGGTGTCGGTGAACACGTCGAGCGTGTGGAAGGTCGTTCCCACGGCTCCTCCGGCAGTCGTCGTTGGTGGTCAGCAGCAGCGGGTCGGGACCCCGCGGTCGGGCGGAACGGAGATCCAGTCGCGGCCGTCGCGGCTGTCCGTGCGGTAGCGCCAGCAGGCCAGCGCCAGCGCCGCGAGGAAGACCAGCATCAGCCACGTCATGACGATCACCTGCCCGGAGGGACCGCCGGCGCCTTGTGGCGCCGGCCGGCGAGCCCGATAGGAAGGATGACGCCGCGCACCTTGAAGCACAAGCGATGATTTCTTACGTTCCTGTAAGCGGGACTGTACGATGAGAAGCGTGCTCGACGTCCGCCGCCTGCAGGTGCTCACCGCCGTGGTCGACTCCGGTTCCCTCACAGGGGCCGCCGCCGCGCTCGGGTACACGCCGTCCGCGGTGAGCCAGAGCATGGCGACGCTCGAAAGGGAGACCGCGACCGTTCTGTTGGAGAAGTCCGGCCGGGGGATCCGGCCGACCCAGGCCGGGCTGCTGCTCGCCGAGCACGCGGAGAAGGTCCTCGCCAGCCTCCGCGAGGCCGAGGCGGCGTTGTCCGCCCTGCGTGCCGGCCAGGAGGGCCGGCTGCGCCTGGCCACGTTCTCGAGCGCGGGGGCGACGCTCGTCCCGCGTGCCCTCGCGCGCTTCCGGGCCGCCCACCGGGCGGTCGAGCTCGACATGGGCGTGGCGGAGACCGACGAGGCCCTGGCGCAACTGCGCACCGGACGGATCGACGTCGCCGTCATCGCTTCCGACGCGCGCCCGGACGCCGACCTGCTCGCCACGCACCTGCTGGACGACCCGTACCGGACCGTCGTGCCCGGCGACCACCGGCTGGCCCGCCGCCGCAGCATCGCCCTGGCCGACCTGGCGGACGACTCGTGGATCGTGACCGCATCCCCCCACTGCAACTCCCGCACGCTCGTGACGAGCGCCTGCGCCCGCGCGGGGTTCACCCCCCGCATCTCGATCGAGGCCGACGAGTTCGCGACCGCCGTGGGCTTCGTCGGCGCCGGACTCGGCGTCGCGCTCGTGCCGCTGCTCGCGCTCGGCGCCATCCCCGGCGGCGTGCGGGTCCACCGCCTCCGCGGTGGCGGGCCGACCCGCCATGTCCACGCCGTCACCCGGCGGTCGGCGGCGGACCAGACCGCGGTGCGCGCCATGCTGGTCGCGCTCGTCGAATCGGCGCGCCGCTGCGCCGACCCCGCGCCGTGACCGGCAAGCGCCCGCCCTCCTCTCCTCGTCGCCGGACTGCGCTGCGCCGACCCCGCGCTGTGACCCGTACCGGTGAGGGCGGCCGCGGTCCGCCTCCTCGTCGCCGGACGTTCACCCGGGCGTTGCGTGGTTCCGGGGCGCACGCGTGTGCGGCGGTTATGCTCGACCCGCACCCACGAGGACCGACCGCGCGGCCCGTGAGGCCGGCGCAGTGTCCGGCCGCGGCCCATGACCGAGGCGCTGAGTGACGACGATCGAACTCGTCCGCCACGCGAAGGCGCACAGCCGCGACCGCTGGTGGGGCAAGCCCGACCTCGCCCGACCACTCACCGAGGCGGGCATGGACCAGGCTCGCGAGATCGGGCGCGCCCTGCGCGCCGGCGGGCCGATCGCCAAGCTGTACTCCAGCCCGTACGTCCGCTGCACGCAGACCCTCGACCCGCTCGCCGACGCGCTCGGCGTCCACACCGTGGAGGACGAGGCACTGGGAGAGGCCCGGACGCTGCCGGTGCACGACGCCGGGGACGCCTGGGTCGCGCCGGCCTGGCTGGGGGGCCGGGCGGTCGCCTTCGTCAACCGCGTCGTCGCCGAGTATCCCGGCAAGCGCATCGTGGCCTGCTCCCACGGCGACGTCATCCCGGCGCTCATGGCGCTGCTGGTCGGCCGCGACGGCCTCGCGATCGACGACGTCCGCTGCCGCAAGGGCGCCCGCTTCACGCTGACCTTCGACGGCGGCCGCTGCCTGCAGGCCGAACACGTCCCACCGCCCGGCTGAGGAGAACCGCCATGGGTGCTGCCGACCGCCTGTCCTACGTGCTCGACACGTGCGTCCTGCTGGCCGACCCCCGCGCGCTCTACCGCTTCGACGAGCACGAGGTGGTCCTCCCGCTGGTCGTGGTCGAGGAGCTCGATCGCAACAAGACCCGGATGGACGAGGTCGGACGGAACGCCCGCTGCGCGCTCCGGCTCATCGAGGAGCTGCGGGAACGCAGCGGCGACGGCCTGCGCAAGCCGGTGGAGCTGCCGGGCCGCGGCACGCTCCGCGTCGAGGGCAACCACGTCGACACGGCCCTGCCGAGCTATCTGGACTCGGCCAAGCCGGATCACCGGATCCTCGCCGTGGCGCTCGCGATCGGCGGGACGCTCGTCACGAAGGACAGCGCCCTGCGCATCAAGGGCAGCCAGCTGGGCGTGCCCGTCGAGGACTATCGCGCGGACACCGTGCAGGTCGACGAGCACTACACCGGCATCGCGGAGGTCGCGGTGGACGCCGAGACCCTCGACGCGCTCCACCGGGACGGCAAGGCCCGTCTCGGCGGGCTCGAAGCGGCGGTCCTGAACCAGTGCCTCGTCCTCCGCGCGGGCCGGTCTGCCAGCGGCCTCGCCCGCATCGTCGCCGTGGACGGGTCCGAGGACCCGGCGCGCCCCGTCACGGTCAACCGCGTCGCCGGCAGCCCGCGCGCCTTCGGGGTGAGCCCCCGCGACGTCCGGCAGACCTTCGCGCTCGACCTGCTCACCGACCCCGCGGTGCCGTGCGTGTCGCTGATGGGCATGGCGGGGACCGGCAAGACCTTCCTCGCCCTGGCGGCGGGGCTCGAGCAGGTGGTCGAGGCCCGCAGCTACCGCCGGCTGTCCGTGTACCGGCCGCTGGTCGCCGTCGGGCGGCAGGACGTCGGGTACCTCCCCGGGGACCTCGACGAGAAGCTCCAGCCCTGGATGGCCGCCGTCCACGACAACCTCTACTCGCTGTTCCGGCGGGACGGCGACGGCGGCTGGGGCGGCGACGACCACCGGCACGTGCAGGGCGCGGTCGACGCCCTGCTCGACCGCGGCCAGCTGGAGATGGCCGCGATCACCTACCTGCGCGGCCGGTCGATCACCGACGAGTTCGTGGTCGTCGACGAGGCCCAGAACCTCGAGCTGCCCACGCTCAAGGTGATCCTCACCCGCATGGCGACCGGGTCGAAGGTCGTCTTCTGCGGCGACCTGTCGCAGGTCGACAACCCCTACATCTCGCCGTTCGGCGGGATGGCGGCCCTCATCGAGAAGCTGAAGGGCACGGCGCTGTTCGGGCACGTCACGATGTCGAAGGGCGTGCGCTCGCCGCTCGCGGAGCTCGCGGCCACGACCTTCTGACCACGCCCGGGCGCGCCCGCCCTCGCTGCGGCCGGGAACCACTCGGCCCTTCTCGTCGTAGACACTGCGTGCGAGGCTTGCAGGACGCGAGTCGCCGGTGCGCGGAGGGGGGTGCCATGGAGCTCGAGGTGTCGGTGACGGCCGGAGGGCCGGTCGCCGAGCTCGGCGCCACGTCGGTCCCGCCCCAACTGGTGACCGCGATGGCGTCGCACCTGGGCGGGTGCAGCCTGCTGGGGTACCGGGTGACGGTGACCGCCGACGGCGACGGGACCGACGATCCCGCGCACGACCTCGTCGACTTCGGGCTGCTCGCCGAGTTCCTCGCGGCCGCCGAGGAGCTCGGGCTGCCGACCTGGGACACCCCGGGCGGCCACTCGGTGGAGATCGGCCCCGCCGACCCCGACCAGGCGCCTCCGTGGAACCGCGTCTTCGTGCTCCTGTCCGCCCAGGGCCCTGCCGGGGACCGGGTGCTGGACGCGGGCCGCGTGCTGTGGCTCGCCGACCGGCTGGGCGGCGAGCCGCACCTGCTGTTCGGCGTCCGGCTGCGCGCCGAACGCTCGCTGCGCCTGGACGACGCGGTCCTGAGCCGGGCCTGGGCGGACGGGTTGCGCGAGCGGTTCCGCGCCGCCGCGCAGGAGTTCGGGCTCCCGGCCTGGCCCGTCGAGCGCGTCCGGATCTCGCCGGCCGGCCACTTTCCCCCGGCGTGGACCGAGGAGTTGGACTTCCGCAGGCGGCCGGCCGCGCCCGCGACGTAGCCGCAGCGGGGCCGGCGCCCGGCCTCAGGCGGGGTCGGTGAGGCGGTCCCCGGTGAGGAAGTACGTCACCTGGCGCGCCATCTCGACGCCGTGGTCGGCGATGCGCTCGTAGTACCGCGCGATCAGCGCCAGGCTCACCGACTCCTCGACCGACTGGCTCCCGGTGTAGATGTCGGTCAGGAGCACCTTCTGCAACAGGTCGGCATGGTCGTCACGGACCTGCAGCTCCGTCGCGGCCAGCGGGTCGTGGCGGCGCCAGGCGTCCACGGAGCCGGAGAAGATCTCGGCGGCCACGGCACCGAGCTGCCCGATGGTCCGGCGGAGCTCCTCCGGCATCGACGGCGGGTGCACCCAGCGCAGGGACTCGGCGACATGGCGCAGCAGGTCGCCCGAGCGCTGGACGTCGGCGACGCACCGCAGGATCGAGACCAGGCGACGCAGGTCACCGGCCACCGGCGACTGGCGGGCGATCAGCAGGTAGCAGAGCTCCTCGAGCTCCAGGCAGCGCCGGTCGACCTCGGCGTCGGCGGCGATCAGCGCGTCCGAGGCATGGCGGTCCGCCTGAAGGAACGCGTTCGTGACCGGGACGATCGCGCACGACACCCGCTGCGCCGCCTCGATCAGCAGCGCGTCGCACGCCGCGAGCTGCTGCTGGAACTCCACACGGCTGCCGGACGGGCGCAACCGCTCCTCCTCGAGGTAGGCCAGGGGGTCGTTGACATCGCTCATGGGTGATCCATTGTGCGCCTCGCGCACAAGCCCGAGGCGCCTACCGCTTACCGTGCCCACTCGGGAAGGTGAACAGTCGGTGAACGGCCCGCCCGGCCGTCCGGGTTCCGCTCCTCGATCGCCCTCGCTGGTGGCGTAGCGTGCGGGCGTGGACACCTCCTGGCGGATCGTCGCCCGCACCGGGCATCCCGACTTCCTGGATCTCCCGTGGGACCGGGCCCTGTCGGACTGGCCGCAGCGCCTGCACGTGGAGGTCGCGCGGGGCGTCCATCGCCACGTCGTCAAGTTCGTCGAGTGCAACGGCGCCCTCTACGCGCTGAAGGAGCTCCCGAACCGGCTCGCCGAGCGGGAGTACCGGCTGCTGCGCCGGATGGACGAGGAGGAGCTGCCGGTTGTCGAGGGCGTCGGCGTGGTCAGCCGCAGCCGCGGCCTCGACGACGTGCTCATCACCCGCTACCTCGACTACTCGCTGCCGTACCGCACGCTGTTCACCCACCGCCGCCAGGCCGCGACCGACGTGCGCGGCCTGTCCGACCGGCTCCTCGACGCACTGGCGATGCTGCTCGTGCGACTGCACCTCGCCGGATTCTTCTGGGGCGACTGCTCGCTGTCGAACACGCTCTTCCGCCGGGACGCCGGGGCGCTGGCCGCCTACCTCGTCGATGCCGAGACCGGGGACTGGCACGCGCAGCTGACCAACGGCCAGCGCGCCGCCGACCTCGAGGTCACCGAGCTCAACGTCGCCGGCGGCCTGATGGACGTCCAGGCGGAGCTGGGGCTGCCTCCCGACCCCGACCCCGTTGAGACCGCCGAGGACCTCCGCCGCCGCTACGAGCGCCTGTGGGAGGAGCTCACCACCGAGGAGCAGATCGCGCCGGACGAGCGCTACCTCATCGAGGCGCGCATGCGGCGCCTGAACGAGCTCGGGTTCGACGTCGACGAGATCGAGTTCGTGAAGACCGCGCAGGGCGACCGGCTGCTGCTGCGGACCTCGGTCACGGAGCAGGGGCATCACCGTCGCCGCCTGCTCGGGCTCACGGGGCTGGAGGCCCAGGAGAACCAGGCGCGCAGCCTGCTGAACGACCTCGCCAACCTCCGCGCCCACCTCGAGCGGCAGGCGGGCCGCACCGTGCCGGAGAGCGTCGCCGCCTACCGCTGGCTCGGCGAGGTGTTCGAGCCGACCGTCGCCGCGATCCCCGACCACCTCCGCGGCAAGCTGGAGCCGGCCGAGGTCTTCCACGAGGTCATCCAACACAAGTGGTTCCTCTCGGAGCAGGCGGGGCGCGACATCGGCATCCCCGAGGCCGTCGCGTCGTACATGGGCGACGTCCTGCCGGAGGCGCCCGAGGAGCGCCTCGTCATGGCGGACGCCTCCGAGGAATCGACGGGCTGGATCGGCTACGGCTGACATGCCGCTGGTGAGCGCCGCCGACGTCGGCCCGGTGCGGGTCGTGACCCTGCGACGGCCCGAGGCCCGCAACGCGATGAGCACCGCGCTGCTGGGCGAGCTGCTCGACGCCGTGGCGGGCGCCGTCCGCGGCGAGGGGGTCCGCGCGCTGGTGCTGACCGGCTCGGACGGGTCGTTCTCGGCGGGCGCCGACCTGAGAGAGGAGCTCGACCACGCGGCGACCGTGCGTCGCATGGACCTGTTCTGCCAGGTCTACGAGGCGGTGGGCACCTGCCCGAAGCCGACCGTGGCCGCGGTCGAGGGCCACTGCGTCGGCGGGGGCGCGGAGGTGGCCGCCGCCTGCGACATCCGCGTCGCCGACCCCACCGCGAGCTTCCGCTTCCCCGGCGCCGCGCTCGGCTTCCCGGTCGGGCCCGCGAAGCTCGTGGGCCTCGTGGGGCTGGGTGCGGCCCGCGACCTCGTGCTCACCGCCCGCACCGTCGGCGTGACCGAGTCGTTCCGGCTCGGGTTCGTGCAGCGGCTCGCCGACCCGGGGATGGCCCTGGACCTCGCCCTGGAGGTCGCCGGGACGATCGCCGCGCACAACCCCGACGCCGTCGCGTTCCTGAAGCGGCAGTTCGCGACGTTCTCCGGCCTGGGCGACCGCATCGCCGCCGAGAACGACGCGCTGCGCGCCCACGCCGAGTCGGGCGGCGACTACGGCGTCCTCACCATGCCGGACCCGAAGCGGTCGGGCGGATGGACCTGACTGGGTGGGCCTGACGCCCGCCGCTCACCCGGCGGTTGGCGGGTTAGGCTGTCGGTCCGCGACGAACGGGGAGCACCCATGGCGGACCGCACGCGCCAGCAGCCCGACCGCAACCTCGCCCTCGAGCTCGTCCGCGCCACCGAGGCGGCGGCGCTCGCGGCGGGCCGGTGGATGGGCCGCAATCAGAAGGAGTCCGGCGACCAGGCGGCCGTCGATGCCATGCGCCTGATGCTGTCGACGGTGGAGATGGACGGGATCGTCGTCATCGGGGAGGGCGAGAAGGACGAGGCGCCGATGCTGTTCAACGGCGAGAGGATCGGCACCGGCAACCCGCCACAGGTCGACATCGCCGTCGACCCGATCGACGGGACCAGGCTGCTCGCCCAGGGCCGCCCGGGCTCCCTCGCCGTCCTTGCGGTGAGCCCCCGGGGCACGATGTTCAACCCCGGGCCGATGGTCTACATGCACAAATGGGTGGTGGGAGCCGACGCGAAGGGCGTGCTCGACCTCGACGCGCCGATCGCGGACAACCTCGCGAAGGTCGCAAAGGCGAAGGGCAAGAACGTCGGCGACCTCGTCGTCATCATGCTCGACCGCGACCGCCACGACGAGATGGCCCAGCAGGTCCGCGAGGCCGGCGCCCGCCTGCGCCTGATCATGGACGGCGACGTCGCCGCCAGCCTGCTGGCCCTGCTGCCCGAGAAGCACGTCGACGTCCTGCTCGGCATCGGCGGGACCCCCGAGGGCGTCACCACGGCCTGCGCGGTCCCGGCCCTCGGCGGGGAGATGCTCGGCCGGCTCTGGGCCCGCAACGACGCCGAGGCCGCCCGGGCGCGCGACATGGGCTACGACCTCGACGAGGCGCTGACCACCGAACGGCTCGTGTCCTCGACGGACACGTTCTTCGTGTGCACGGGGGTCACCGACGGCGACCTCGTGGAGGGCGTCGACTACCTCCCGCGGGGCGCCACCACCGAGTCGCTGGTCATGCGCGGCAAGAGCGGCACGATCCGCTACGTCAAGGCCCGCCACACGTTCGACAAG
>JACCXR010000579.1 GCA_013696915.1 Euzebyaceae bacterium | reverse complement strand
CGCAGGGGCGCGAAACTGTTCTGCCACAGCCTGGCGCCCACCAGCTTCCCGCTGATCCGGCGCGTCAGCGGCGGAAGGTTGGCGAGCTTGGCCTGCCGGTCGGTGTGCTGCTGCACCCATGCGATGCACGGCCCCGCTACGGGGATTGTGTGACTGAAGGGCTCGTGGTTGACTGCTTATTGTGGAGCATCACCAACCGCTGCGGGTCACCCCACGGTAGCCGGGAGCTTGAATGTTCCATGCATACCCCTTACGCGGACAGAGGGCGGCACTCATCCTCCTCTTGCTGTCCACTCCGAGCCGCCTCCGCCAAGCCCGAACCAGCGGTGGCATCAGTACCAGCCTGCCAACGCCGGTCTGCCGCTCGGGCACCGATATGCGGGTCGACCCGAAGACGTACTCCAACAGGTGGTACCACAGTTATGGTGCGTGGCGCACTGACCGCTCGGTGGACGCCATCGATCAGGTCAACGTCCTGAATGGTCAAAATTCCGGCTACTACTTCCGCTACGACGTTGACACGCGGTTCGTCTAGATGAGGCTCAAGGATCGCTCAGACCTGCGGCTCGGCCGGAGGGAACGGCTGCTCCTCATCGCTGCCGTGGGAGCCGCCGTTGCCCTCCTGGTTTCGTCACTCATCACAGGCGTCAACGAGATCACTTACCGACCACTGCGTGTGGCGCTCGTCTCAGCTGACGGTGGCAGTGTCTGCTTCGAAGGGGGAGAGTGCGCCACACCGACAGTGCCGACCATGGACTTGCTTGATGTCGCTGTGGTCGGTGAGACCTACTGCGTCGGCTGGGCGCTTGCCCAGCCACCGGAGGGCGCCGGTCTGCGCAAGCTCGTGGACCTGCGTCCGGCAGCCGACTGCGGCTAGTCTAGGTCAACTCCTCTTTCCGAGGGCAGTTCGGCCGGGCCCCTGATGTGCTCCCACCGCAGTCCCCGGGCAATACTGACCCTGGGTCGGCGCCTCGCGGGCCCGCCGCGCCCGAAGCCCGCCAGGGGGACCCCGTCGAAGAGATCATCTCCGGCGTCGAAGGTCTGGAAGACCTCGTGGAACCGCTGGCTCAGCCGCTCCGCGGTCGCAAGGTCGATCGGCGTCTCCGCCAGCGGTGCCGCCATGTTCTTTCCTCCTCCGTCGCTCGTCGGTCTCGGATTGACCGACAGCGATGACGCTATGGAGGGAGGGGCATCGCCGCTTCGGCAGAACTATGCAAGTCGCCGGGCCAAGCCGACATGCGCAATTCTGTGTAGACGCGGCTACACGAGATCGTGCTCGTAGGCGTACGCGGTGGCCGCCGCCCTGGACGACAGACCCAGCTTGGTGAAAATGTTGCTGATGTGGCGAGCCACCGTCTTCTCGCTGAGAACAGGTCGGCGGCGATCGACCGGTTGGTCTTGCCGGTCGCCACGAGGCGCAGCACGTGCGCCTCGCGCGGGGTCAGCCCGCCCGCTGCGGCGGCCGCTGTCCCGGATCGCGGCTCCAACCGGGCGAAATCGGGTACGGCGCCGAGCTGCTGGAAGGCCCAGCGCGCCGCGTCGAGCTCCATCTGCGCGCTGTCTTCGTCCCCGAGTTCCCGGCAGGCGAGTCCGATGAGAGCCCGGGCGCGTGCGGCCTCGTACGGCGCGCCGAGGTCCTGCCAGGCCGTCCAGGCATGGCGCAGCGCATCGAGGCCGGCGCGCGCGTCGCCCTCGACGAGCAGGACGGCGCCCTGCGCGTGGGTGGCCACCGCGCGCAGCAGCGGCACGTCGAAGTCGGCGGCGATCGCCGACAGCTCATCGGCGGCGACGCGTGCCGCGTGGACGTCACGTGCGGCCAGCATGATCTCGACCTGCGCGGGCAGCAGCCTGGCCCGGGTCACGCGCTCCTGCGCCTGATCCACCACGCGGCGGATCGTCGCCGCCGCGGCATCGACCTGACCCTGGGCCAGCCGCAGCTGCGCCAGACCCGGCTGCGGCTCTCGTCCCCACCGGCTGGCCTGGCGGTACGCCTCCTCGGCCTTCCCGAACCGGCCGCACAGCCGGTGCAGCTCGGCCTGCTGGTAGAAGGCCATGCCGGCCGCCGGATGGCCAGGCGGCTGGGAGAGCCGCTCGCACGCCCGCCGCGCCGCGTCGGTGGCGTCGAGCCACGCGCCGTGCAGCTGCATGATCTCGGCGCGGTGCACCAGGCACTGACCGGTGTAGGGGACCAGGTCCGGCTGAGACTCGCACCAGCGCGTCAGCGCCGCCGTCCACTGCTGTGCCCGGCGCAGATCGAAGATCTCCTGGCAGCCCTCGATCACGCTGCAGTAGACGGTCCCCGCGACGATCGCCGACACCTCACCGGCCGTCACCGCGACCATGACCTCGTCGAGCAGGGTCATGCCCTCGACGTTCTTCCCCTCCCGGATGAGAGCCCGGCCCTGGATGCTCCGGGCGAACGTCACCAGGTCGAGATCACCGAAGCGGCGACCGATCTCAGCGGCCTGGCGGGTGATGGCGCATGCGCTCGCGCAGTCTCCCTCGTCAATGCGCTGAATCGCCAACGGCAAGAGCACATATCCCTGCTCCGCGCAGTCGTGCTGGCCGTCGTCGAGCAGCCGGCGTGCCCGGCGAGCCAGCCGCCGCCGCGGGCGAAGTCACCCCGGTTCAGGAAGTGGAAGGCCAGCCAGAACGCGCACCGCGCGGCTCGCGCCGCGTCGCCCAGGCGAAGGCACTGCTGACGCCCGCGCTCCCACAGGTCGGCGCTGTCGCTGTCCCTCCCGACCAGGTGAGCAGCCATCGCAAGCCGCTCGACGTCCTCAGGCGCCAGCGGCGACTCGTGGTCCGCCGCCGAGAGTTGGGCATACGCATCGGCCCACGCTTGCCGAGCGAAGGACGCCAGGCCGCGATCGAGGGCGTCGGCCGTGGTCAACCGCTCACCCCTCCGCAGGAGCGGGCGCCGTGCCCACCCGGACTCAGGTCGCCGGTGCGCATCATGCAACCTACCGCAGCCGCTGCCATCGAACGTCCGCACAACGGTCGCGCTTGCCCTCAGGCGACTTTCACCTCAGCCGTCGCCATCCAGGGGCGTGCCCAGCCGTACCGCCGGCGTGATGCTTCGGGTAGGAGTTCAATCGGGGCGTCGGTCGCGCAACTCGTCCTGGAGTGACTCCAGGTAGGGCAGCGCTCGGACGTCCTTGTCGCGGCCTGCCGCCCGCTTCGAGTCGATCACGTCATCCAACGACGCGACACGGACGCGCACGTCGGCTGCGATCGTGATCTCACTGGCGCCCTCAGCCCACCCTGCGTACCCCTCGAGCGGTCCCGCTGGGCGAAAGGTGAGGTCCAGATCGCCGTAGGGCGTGTCAGGTCCAGCATGAACGGCATCGCGGCGAGGAACGCACCGTCGATCCGAGTCAGGACCGGCTCGCCACCAGTCCGGATCCGGGCGCCCAACGAGGTCAGCGCAGCACCGAGCCGATCCAGGTTGTCGGTGTAGCGGGCCGGCACGATGTCCACGTCGTCAGTCGGCAGGGGCGAGCCGTGGACGGCCGCCGCGAACCCGCCGACGAGGACGTAACGGACGCCGTGCGCGTTCGGCTCCCGACAGATCCGACGTGGATCGAATGTCACGCGTTCGGGCGAGCAGCGCCTGTGGAGTCATGCATCGCCGTCCAAGTCGCTACGACCTGGATCAGCCGGTCCACACGCTCCGCCGGCGTCATGCGCAGCAACTCGCGCACCGCCGCACGGTCCACGCCCCGTTCGTCCTCAAGCGGAGCCGTGTGATCCATGCCGTCCATGCTATCGCCATGCCCAGGGCGCTGAACTCAGAGCACAACCGGAAGGATAACCACCGAAGGGTCAAGCGGCCCGTCCGCGACGTTCTCAAGACGACGGGCTCCCCATCTCTTCGTCGCGGGTTATCACACCGGATATCTGCGCGGAATGACGTCCGACCCGCCCCGAAACGAACGCCGCGAAGAACCTGGCGACGTGCGGGGTACCCCACACACCGGCGACCGAGATCCCCACGCTGTTGTTGAGCTGGACATGTTGAGCTGGACATCACCGCGCTCCCAGACGAGCTGCAGGCGGGCCTGGAATCCGCTTCCCGGCTGCAGGACCTCGTGCCCAAAGCCGTGCTCGTGGGTGGGTCGGCGATCGCGCTGTTCGCGGCACTCCGCGTCTCCCACGACCACGTGGTCGCCGATCTGCGCGATCGTTTCGAGGTCCTCCTCGACGCCGTCGAGCGCGAAGGACCGTGGCTGACCAACCGAGTCCGTCCTGGCAGGCTCATCCTCGGCCGGCTCGGCGACATCGAGACCGGTCTGCGCCAGCTGGCCGCCAGCTGATGACTAGCAAGTCCGCTCCAGGCGGCCCTCGCCACGACGTGGGGCCGGGTCGAGTTCAGTCGTGGCATTGCTTCTCCGCAGTGCGAAGTGGCGGCGTGCGGACAACTGAGGCCCCGGCCATACTGACCCGGGTCGGCGCCGCGCGGGCCCGCCGCACCCGAAGCTCGCCAGGGGGACCCGTCATGGACCTCAGCCTGACACCGGAGCAGGAGTCGTTCCGGGACGAGGTCCGTTCCTGGCTGGCCGCCAACGTCCCCGCGGAGCCGCTCGGCCCCACCTCGACGCCGGAGGGCTTCGCGGCGCACCGGGTCTGGGAGCAGCGGCTGTTCGAGGCGGGCTACTCGGCGATCAGCTGGCCGGAGGCCTACGGCGGGCGTGACGCAGACCTCCTCACGCAGGCGCTCTTCGCGGAGGAGTACGCCCGGGCGGGGGCGCCGGAGCGCATCAACACGCTGGGGCTGGGGCTGGCCGGCCCGACGCTGATCGCCTACGGGACCGACGCCCAGAAGGAGCGCTGGCTCCCCGGCATTCTGTCGTGCGACGACATCTGGTCCCAGGGGTTCTCCGAACCCGAGGCCGGCAGCGACCTCGCCGCCCTGCGCACCACCGCCGTCGCAGCGGGCGACGTCTACGTCGTGAACGGCCAGAAGATCTGGACGAGCCTCGGCCGCTTCGCCGACTGGATCTTCGCGCTCGTGCGGACGGACCGGCAGGCCCCCAAGCACAAGGGCATCACGTTCCTGATGATCGACATGCGATCGCCGGGAATCGAGGTCCGGCCGATCACCCAGATCAACG
>JACCXR010000567.1 GCA_013696915.1 Euzebyaceae bacterium | reverse complement strand
CCGCGGCCGCGCTCTACATCCCAGGCCTGCCCGCCATCCTGCACGTCGCCGTGGTGCTCGTCGCTGGCGCGCTCGGCGGTGCGGCCTTCGGTGCCATTCCCGGCTACTGCAAGGCCGTCTACGCCGCCGACGAGATCGTCGTGACGCTGATGCTTAACTTCGTCGCGGTCCTCACCGTCTCCTATCTCGTCGCCGGGCCGATGATCGACCCCGGCGGCGGCGGGTTCCCGCAGACCGCGTTCGTCCCAGACAGCGCGCGGCTGCCCGGCATCCTCCCGCCGTCGCGCCTGCACCTCGGGTTCTTCATCGCCCTTGCGCTCGCGGTCGCGTCGTGGGCCTTCCTGCGCCGCACGACGCTCGGTTACGAGATCCGGATGAGCGGACTCAACCCCGAGTTCGCGCGCTACGGCGGGATCAGCCCACGCCGCGCGATCATCCTCGCCATGGTGGTCAGCGGGGGACTGGCCGGCGTGGCCGGTGCGCTGCAGGTGATCGGCGACCAGGGCCGGCTCATCGACCGCTTCTCCTCGCAATACGGGTTCGTCGGCATCCTCATCGCGCTGCTCGCGCGCAACAACCCGCTGTTCGTGCCGCTGGCCGCGATCTTCTACGCCTACCTCGAGACCGGCGCCGCTGTCATGGAGCAGACGACAGACGTGCCGCGCGAGGTCGTGATCGTCGTCCAGGCGATCCTGTTCCTGCTCATCACCTCACAGGCGCTGCTGCTGTGGCTGCGGCGTCGGCGCGAACCGGGCGCCGGGCCAGCGGTTCGGGAGCCCGAGGCGAAGGAGGAGGTGACGCCTGCGTGATTCTCGACAGCCTGCTGCAGTTCTCCTTCCTCTTCCTCGTGCTGCGGGCCGCGTCCCCGATCCTGATCGCGGCGATGGGCGCCGTGTTCACCGAGCGGGCCAGCGTCCCGAACATCGGCATCGAGGGCATGATGCTGCTCTCGGCGTTCTTTTCCGTGCTCGCCACCATCGGCACCGGCAGCGCCTGGGTGGGGCTCGCCGCTGGGGTCCTCAGCGCGGTCCTCGCGGCGGTCGTCATGGGGTTCTTTGCGATCGACCTCCGGGCGGACATCATCGTGACCGGCTTCGCCATCAACATCCTGGGTGCCGGGCTCACGGTGTTTCTGCTGAGCGTGCTGTTCGGTCAGAAGGGCACGCTGCGCGAGACCGGGATGGCGACGCTGCCGTCGGTCGACCTCCTGGTCATCGGGTCGGTTCCCGGCCTGAGCGCCGCCCTTTCCGGTCACAACGTCCTCGTGTACCTCGGCTGGCTCCTCGTGGTGCTGACCGGCGTGGTGCTCTACCGAACGCCCGTCGGCTTACGGCTGCGCGCGGTGGGGGAGGACGCTGACGCCGCGCGATCGGTCGGCATCAGCGTGCGCCGCTACCAGTACCTCGCGCTGATCCTCGGCGGGCTGTGCGCAGGGCTCGCCGGCGCCAATCTCTCCATCGGCTACCTGAGCGGCTTCGTGCGCGACATGACCGCCGGACGCGGGTTCATTGCGCTGGCCGCCGTGCTGTTCGGCGGCAAGACGCCGGTTGGCACGTTGCTCGCCGCGCTGCTCTTCGGCCTCGCCCAGGGCGTCGGCAACCAGCTCCAGTCCCTGCGGCTGCCGTCGCAGGTGGTGCTGATGATCCCGTACCTCATGACCGTCGTCGCTCTGGTCGGCTACCGCGCGCGCCAGTGCCGGCGGCAGGCGGCGGCGCTGCGGCAGGGCACGGAGGCGTGACCCCGACATGCGGCCTGACCGCGGGCAGCGTCGAGATCGCATTGACCGCTGTAGCCGGCGGCAGCGTGATGACGGATTGGACCGCCGAGGTTGCCAGCAGCGCCGCGAACCGCTTGCTCGCCGAGGAGGACTGAGGTCATGACCCTCCCGCTGTTGATGGACGTGGACACCGGCATCGACGATGCGCTGGCGCTTCTGCTGGCGGTGCGCAGTCCAGAGCTGCGACTCGTGGGTGCCGGCGCCGTCGCGGGCAACATCAGCGTCGACCTCGCCGCGCGCAATACGCTGCGCGTGCTCGAGGTGGTGGGCGCGACGGACGTTCTGGTCGCTGTCGGCGCCGCTGCCCCGCTGCTCGAGGAGCGGGCCGACGCCGCATGGGTCCACGGCTCCGACGGCCTCGGCGACAGCGGCCAGCCGCACCCGGCCGGGAAGCTGAGCGAGGAGTCCGCGGTAGAGCAGCTGCTGCGGCTGTCTCATGAGCATGCCGGCGAACTCGTCGTCGTGGCGGTCGGTCCGCTCACGAACATCGCCATGGCCCTGCGGACGGATTCCACGGTCGTCGGCCGCCTCGCGCGAATCGTGGTGATGGGTGGCTCGGCGCGCGCGGGCGGCAACCTCGCCGCGTGGGGGGAGGCGAACATCGCCCACGACCCCGAGGCTGCGGCGATCGTGTTCGAGGCGGATGTCGCCAGGACGATGATCGGGCTGGACGTGACGATGCGAAGCACACTCGGCGAGCCGGATGTACAGCGGCTCGCGACCTCCGGGGATCCGGCGGGGACGTTCGCCGCCCAGATCCTGCCGCACTACCTCGCCGTGTACGAGCGCTGGACGGGGGAGCGTCGCTGCCCGGTGCACGACGCGCTGGCCGTCGCGGTCGCCGCTCAGCCCGATCTCGTGGCCGCGTCTGAGCTGCCCGTGCGGGTCGAGTGCGCGGGACGGCACACCCGCGGGATGACCGTTGTCGACCTGCGCGGTCTGCTTGGCGGCGGCGCGCTGACGGTTGACGGGCCCCGCAGCGCCGTCGCGCTCGACGTGGACGCCGAGCGGTTCCTCGACCTGCTGCTCGAGCGCCTCACGGGCGGCGGCCACGACGGTGAGCCCGAGGACGGGACGGGCGCAGGATCCGGCGGTGCGGCGGAAGAAGCGCCGGGCGGTGCGTCGGGAAGCGTGGCGTGAAGCAGTCGGCGGACCCGGGGACCCCCCTGCAGCGACGGGTCCGGTCGGCGGCCGCGTTCCAGCCGGTCCGCGAGCGCGACCTCGTCTACCTGGCGCTGCCCGACGGCACCCTGCTCGTCGTGGCCTGCGACTCCGACGGGGGGATCGGGCCGAAGCCGCGTGACGTCGTGCCGTGCAGCGGCTACCAGCTCGGCCGGTTCGCCGCCCGCGTGCCTCTGCTCGAGCTGCTCGCGGCCGGGGCGACGCCCGTCCTTGTCGCCGACACTCTGGCGGTCGAGATGGAGCCCTCCGGTGCGGAGATCCTCCGCGGCATCCTGGACGAGGCCGCCTTGGCCGGCGTCGGTCCGGACGCGGTCACGGGCAGCACGGAGGACAACGTGCCGACGGTGATGACCGGCGTCGGCGTCACGGTCCTGGGGACGGCGACGGCGGAGCGCCTGCGCGCGGGCAGCGCCCGTGACGGCGCGGCGGTCCTGCTCGTCGGGCGCCCGAAGGCCGGTCCGGAGGAGAACTTCCCGCTCGACGACCCAGAGATCCTGCACCTGCCGGCGCTGCGGGCGCTGCTCGGGGTGCCGGAGATCCTAGACATCGTGCCGGTGGGATCGCACGGCGTCGCGCACGAGTGCATGACGCTGGCCGCCTCGGCTGGCCTCGAGTTCCGTGCGACGGGGTCGTGGCCCGTCGCCTCGGAGAAGTCAGGCGGTCCTGGCACGGCCTGCGTGGCGGCGGTCGCATTACCTGCGCTGGGCTCATCGGATGCAGTCGCCTTCGTCGAGCGGATCGCCGCCGCGGTCGACCGGCCGGTCTGGCTCATCGGATCGGTCCACGGGCGTGGCGGCGCTATGGACGCATAGCGACAGGCCCCTGCGGCTGGCCCGACCCGCCGACCTGTCCAGTACGTCGGTCCTCCGCGCACCAGCGCCACGGTCAGCGAGTGGCGGGCTGCGGCGGTCGGGCGCCGGGAACGGTGACGGCGCGTGCCGCGAGGCGACAGCCGGCGGCGAGGGCGCCCACCGGCGCCGCCGCGTCGAGCCACGCGGTCAGGAACCCCGCGCTGAACGCATCGCCGGCGCCAGTCGTGTCGACCACCTCGCCGGCCTGGGCCGGACAACGGAACGCTTGGTCGCCGTCGGACCACACTGCCCCGCCGGCGCCGAGGGTGACGACCGTCTGACGGAAGGAGCCCGCGAGGATCGCCGCGGCCTCGGCTGGGTCCCCAGCGCCGGTGAGGACCTGCGCCTCGTCCCGGTTCGGCAGGCAGAGGTCGGCGCTGGCGGTCCAGGCGAGGAAGCGCTCGGCGCCGATGCGGCGCAGCGGCTGCGCCGACGAGGGGTCGACGGAGATCGTCATGCCCGCGGCCCGCGCCAGCTCGAGGGCGTGCAGCCCCGCGGCGCGAGGGCTGGGGTGAAGCAGCGCGTAGCCGGACAGGTGCAGGTGGCTGCCGGGCGCGAACAGATCGGCGGGCAGGTCGGCGGGCTGGAGGGCGAGGTTGGCGCCGCGGTCGGGAAACATCGTACGCTCGCCGTCTGCGGCCACGAGGACGACGACGGTGCCGGTGGGACGCTGGGAGTCCATTGCCAGGCGCGGGCGGACCCCTGCCGCGGCGAGTTCCGCGATCCGCTCCCGTCCGGTCGCGTCGTCGCCGACGCGGCCGACGAGGGTCGCGTCCGCGCCCGCCGCGGCGAGCCACGCCGCGGTGTTCGCGCCCGAGCCGCCGCCGCAGACCGTGACCGTGGCCGCCGCGTCGCTGCCGGGCACGGGCCGCTCGGCGAGCCGCGCGACGACGTCGGTCACGAGGTCGCCGACCACGACGACCGGCGCCATCAGCGGCGGGCTGCCCACGCGGCCGCGATCCTTGCGGCCACGCGGGCGTTGTGCTTGATGATCTCGATGTTTACCCGCAGGCTCGCGCCGCTGGTGGCATCGTGGAAGTGGCTGAGCAGGAACGGCGTGACGTCCTTGCCGATCACGCTGGCGTCGCGCAGACGGGCGAGCCCAGAATCGAGCACGCGCTGGTGAAGGTCGGGGTCGAGCTGCTGGTCGAGCGGCAGTGGGTTGGCGACGACCAGCGCGCCGGGGTCGAGCCCCAGGTCGCCCCGCGCGGCCATGACCGCCGCGATCCCCTCGGCGTCGTCGACCGACCAGTCGAGGGGATGGCCGGAGTCGGTCAGGTAGAAGCCGGGGAACGAGCGCGCGCCGATGCCGACGACGCACACGCCGAGGCTCTCGAGCCGCTCCAGCGTCGCGTGGACGTCGAGGATGGACTTCACCCCCGCGCAGACCACGGCGACCGGCGTCGTCGCCAGGGCGACGAGATCGGCGGACTCGTCCCAGGTCTCGCGCGCCTCACGGTGGACGCCGCCGAGCCCACCCGTCGCGAAGACGCGGATGCCGGCGTGGGCCGCGATCCGCGCGGTGCTGGCGACCGTCGTGGCACCGTCCCGTCGCTGCGCGACTGCGACCGCCACGTCCCGCACCCCGAGCTTCACAACGTCGGCGCGCGTCGCGATCCGCTCCAGCGCAGCGTCGTCCAACCCGACGGTCACGACGCCCGCGACGACGCCGATGGTGGCCGCGACGGCGCCTTCGTCGGCGACGATCGCCTCCACCTCGCGCGCGACCCGGAGGTTATCCGGATGCGGCAGGCCGTGGGCGATGAGCGTGCTCTCAAGGGCGACCACCGGGCGGCCCTCGTCGAGGGCCGCGGCCACCTCGGGACGGACGCGGAGGGCGACGCTCACGCGGCGCTCACGCCGGCGCCGGCGGCGTTGCCAGCCGCCGCAGGCTGGCGGTGAGCAGATCCAGGAAGCCGTCGCGGTCGATGCCGACGGCGACCTCGGCGTTGGGCTGCCTTCCGGTGACCCCCCACAGGTCGCAGACGGTCCGCCCGTCGGTGAACTGGCCCCGGGTCTCGACGTCGACCCGCAGTCGACGCGTCGTCAGCAGGGTCGGCTCGAAGAGGGCGGCGACCGCGCAGGCATCGTGGATCGGCACGCCGTCGAAGGCGTACACCTGCTGATGGAAGCCGGCGAAATAGTCGAGCAGGTCGGCGACCATCTCCGGGACCGGGCCCCCGAGCGCGCGGATGGCGGCGAACTCGGCGCGTGGCAGCAACGCCTGGTGGGTGACGTCGAGGCCGACCATCGTCAGCGGAATCCCGGCGCCGAACACGATCGCGGCCGCTTCTGGATCGACGAAGATGTTGAACTCCGCCGACGGCGTGATGTTGCCTTCTCCGACGGCGCCGCCCATGACCACGAGGCGCCCGATCGACCGCGCGAGGTCGGGCTCGCGGCGCAGCACGAGGGCGAGATTGGTCAGCGGCCCCACCGCCGCGACGTCGATCGGCGCGCCCGCCTCCCGCAGGTGGCGAGCCAGCCAGTCGACCGCGTGCTCGGGCTGGGCCTTCACCCCCGGCTCTGGCAGCGCCGGGCCCTCCAGCCCGGATTCCCCGTGGACGTGCTCGGCGGTGACGAGGTCGCGGACCAGCGGCCGGTCCATGCCCGCGTACACCGGGACGTGGGTGCGCCCAGCCACGGTGAGGACCTGCAGCGCGTTGCGGACCGTCTTGTCGAGCGTCTGGTTGCCGGCCACGACGGTGATGCCGTCGACCCGCCACCGCGGCTGCGCAAGCGCGACGAGGATCGCGATCGCGTCGTCGTGGCCGGGATCGCAGTCGATCACGAGTCGCCGGATCTCGTCCTCCTCTCCGCCGAAGGCGGACACTGCCGACCAAGTTACCGGACGGCGGCCGACGGCGGGTCGTCGAGGAGTGCGCCGCGGCGCCAACCTGCCGTGCGGTCGGTTGAACCTCCCGTCGCCACGCTGCCCGGCGCGCCTGCCGCCCGCTTCATCGCTTCTACTGGTGCTGTCCTGAGCTTGCGATTAGCCTCGACGAAACCCCCAACCCACGCGGCACGCAAGTGGCGGGTGTCACGACGGTGATCAAGGTCCGAGTGGGCAGGATCGGCTCCATGCGAACCCGTCAGCATCTCATGGCCATCGCTGCGCGATGGCCACCACCGGGATTGTGAGAATCGCTCCGCGGGCTCCGCGACTCACGAGTCAGTGGGCCCGTCGCGTCCGGCTGCTGTCCCTCCCCGCCGGCGCCCTCGCGCTCACGGCGGAGGGGGCGGTGCGGCGTCTGGCCGGGCAGGACCCCGAGCAGGTCCGCGTCGAGCTCCGCCGTCGCAACGCCGCGCGCACCCG
>JACCXR010000563.1 GCA_013696915.1 Euzebyaceae bacterium | reverse complement strand
CCCGGTCCCGCCGGCCAGTTCCCGCGGTTGAGGAAGATGCAGGCGCCGTCCTTCACGCGGGTCTTCGCCTCGCCGGCGACCGTGGCGGTCACGCCCCGCCGCCGGGCTGCCGCGTGGTGCTGCATGAACGCCGGGCCGAGGACGTCGACCATCGCCTCGATGCGCTCGCGGTCGTCGGAGTCGACGTAGTGGGCGCCGAGCCGGCAGCACCCGAGCACCTCGGACGGCTGGTCGGCGGTGCCCCGGCAGCCGGCGCCGTAGATGCAGGTGTAGGCGCTCAGCAGGAAGCTGACGTCGAAGACGTAGCGGTCGTGGGGGGACCCGGGGTCGATGATCGAGACCCATTCCCGGTCGATCATGGCGATCGTCCTGACGCTGCGCTCGTCGGGCACGTGCAGCCTATGTGACCTCACGAGCCTCATCGTGGATACTGCACGCCCATGGATTATGACTACGAGGGCGACGACTTCGGCGGCCGCGTTCTGTGGGGTCGCGTCATCTTCTTCGCGGTGGCGCTGCTGCTGATGTTCTTCCTCGGCCGCTGCTCCAGAGCGGGCGGCGTCCCGCAGGCCGACCTCGACGAGGCCGAGGCCGAGATCGTGACCCTGTCGTCGGAGAAGACCCAGCTCGAGCAGCAGGTGGCGGCGCTGTCCGCGGGGCAGACCGATGGCCTGCCGACCACGGAGGGGACCGCCGCTCCCACGGACGACGCGACCGGCGACGGCGAGACTGGCGACGGTGCGACGCCGGACCCGACCGAGGGCGACACCGGCGGTGACAACCCTGGCGACAACGGAGCGACCGAGGTCCCTCCGGACGGTCAGACGTACGTCGTCGAGGAGGGCGACACCCTGTTCGGGCTGGCCGAGGATTTCTACGGCAACGCCCGGAAGTACGAGCTGATCGCCGACGCCAACGGCCTCACGCGTGACAACCCGCTGCGGATCGGCCAGGAACTCGTCATCCCGCCCGACCCTGACGCCTGATCATCCGCTGCCGGGGCGGCCTGGCCGCCCCGCGTCGGGCTCGGAAGGCGAACTTGCCTCGCGCTGGGTTGACGTGCCCGCGTCCGCCCTCGCGGCGGGTCGAGCTCACGAGGCGGCTGGGCGCCGACGTCGCGGCGTTTCTTCCGTCCTTCCGTCGTTGCCATCGGCGCCCCGGATCTGGGTTGGCCCGTGGCCGGGTATCCTGCGTCCATCCCGTTCGATGACCCTCGTTGCGGCCACGTGCCCCGCGAGACCAGTCCCTGCCCCGGCGGCGACGACGACGCCGGAGGAGGTCAGCCCCGTGACCACGCCGTATCCCACCAGCGACGACACCCCCTCCGCCGACGAAACCACGTCCGAGCAGCCGACCGCGCCCGAGCCGGAACCCGACGAGCCAGCGACAGCACCGGACCCGACGACCGCGCCGCTCCAACCGACCGTACCGGACGAACCCCGTTCCGGTGAGGACCCCGGTGGCGTGCAGGCCGAGCCTGCATCGCCTGGGGAGACCACCGAGGGCGAGCAGCCGTCGCTCCCGCTCGACGAGCCGGCTGCGGAGGAGGCCCCGGCCGAGGAGACGCCCGCCCGGGAAGCCCCAGCTCCGGAGTTCCCCGCCGAGGAAGCGCCCGCCCGTGAAACCCCGGCTCAGGGGGCGCTCGCCGAGGTGGCCCCGGCCGGCGAGTCGCCGGATGCTGCAGAGCCCGTCGACGAGGACAACGAGGACACGGAGGACGACGCGTCCGACGGCGCGGACGAGGTTGCGCCGGGCGGCCACGAGCCGAACCCGGAGGCGGTCGCCGACGCCCCGCCGAAGGCCAGGGCCGAGAAGAGACCGAAGCAGAAGCCGGCCAAACCCGCCGGACCGACCCCGCAGGACATCGTCCGCCGCATCGGCGACACGAACGCGAGGGCGCTCGCGTACGTCCTGGATCCCGACCCTCAGCTCACACGGCTGTCCCGCAAGGCGCGGGAGGCGGTTCTCGCCGACCTGCCGCCCGTGACGGCGGGCGCGCTGCTCGGGCCCGCGGCGCTGGCCCGCCACTTCGTAGCGTCCGCCGCGAGCGGCCGGTACCGCGACCTGTTCACGCTGTGGGACCTGTTCCGTCAGCGGACCGACGAGGTGAAACCCGTCCTCGCCGAGCGCCAGCGGGCGCTGGAGAAGGCCCGCGAGGTGCTGGTCACCGCGGCACGCCTGGGACTGCGCGGCCGCGCCGACCGGGTGGCCGAGGACGTGACCGCCGCCCAGGGCCTGATCTGGCAGTGGCTCCGCGCGGCCCTGATGGCGGAGCTCGCCGCCGTCGCCGCCCGCCCGGCGGTCGCCGCGGCGCTGCTCGCCCGCGAACCCGACCTTGAGCTGGCCCTGCCCGCGCAGCCGAGCGATCGGTGGATCACGGAGGCCGCCGCGCTGCAGGAGCGCGGCCCGCTGCCACCCGCCCTGGACGCGCTCCTCGCCGCCAACGCCCACCGCCTCCCGGCCACCGTCGCCACCCTGACCATGGCGCACGAGCAGTATCCCGACCGCATCCCGGCACTGCTCGAGCGGGTGGATCTCGACGCTCCCGAGGTCGGGTCGGCGCTGGCGTGGGCCCGCGACCACGGGTTCGCGGACCAGCTCCACGGCCGCATCGGGGCGACGGTGGACCAGGCGGCCGCCGGAGACCGCGCCGGCGGCCTGGCCCTGTGGCAGCAATGGCAGGACCGGGGCATCGATCTCCCACTGCCGGCACCGCTGCGGGTGCACTCGCTGGAGGGCCTGGACCTCAGCCGGCCCGAAACCGCGACCCTGATCGCCCGGCTCGTCGCGGAGGGCGCGGACATCCGGCCGCAGGAGACGCTGGACTCGCTCGCGCAGCAGAACCGGCAGTCGGCCGAGAAAGCGTACGAGGCGTTCGTCTGCGCCCGGCTCGACGTGCACCTCCCACTCGCCCTCGAGGGCAACCCGATCGTGCGGGACGGCACGCGCTGCCCCCACTGCCAGGCGTGGACGTGGGTCCGCCCCGGTCACGAGCGTCGCTGCCCGCACCGCCCGGCCGTCGTCGCCGGCGCCGGCGCGGCTCGGGCGGGCGCCTGATCGCGGGCGGTGAGCGCCCGGACCGCCCTGGCAGGACCCGACCGGTCGTGAGCCGGTCCACGGACACCTTCCCGCGCCAGCACGCCCGGACCCGCCGCTTCACGCTCGGCAGGCCGCGGTCGTTCACCGTCTCGCCCGACGGGACGCGGGTCGCGTTCCTGCGTTCCGGCGGTGGCGCCGACCCTTTGCATTCGCTGTGGGAGCATCGGACCGACGACGGCACCGAGCGGCTGCTCGCCGACCCGTCCGCGCTGGCTCCGGACGGCGACCGCGAGCTTCCACCCGAGGAGCGCGCCCGGCGGGAAAGGGTCCGCGAGTCGGGCGGCGGCATCGTCGCCTACGCCGCCGACGAGGCGCTCACGGTCGCGACGTTCGCGCTCGGCGGCAGGTTGTTCGTCTGCGATCTGGCGGCCGCCGAGACGCGCATGCTCGCGGTCGAGGGACCGGTCGTCGACCCGCGGCCCGACCCTACCGGCCGCCGCGTCGCCTACGTGCGGAACGCGGCGCTGCACGTCGCCGACCTCGCGACCGCGGAGACGTCCGTCCTGGCCGGCGAGGACGGGCCCGACGTCACCTGGGGTCTTGCCGAGTTCGTGGCCGCCGAGGAGATGGACCGCACCCGCGGGTTCTGGTGGGCGCCGGACGGCGAGCGGCTGGCGGTCGCACGCGCCGACACCGCACCCGTGCGGCGCTGGCACATCGCCGACCCCGTCGACCCCGAGCAGCCGCCGGCGACGGTGGCCTACCCGGCCGCCGGGACGGCGAACGCCGAGGTGACCCTCGCCGTCGTGGCGCTTGACGGCGCGCGCGTCGCGGTCGAGTGGGACATCGTGGCGTTCCCCTACCTCGCCGCCGTCGAGTGGGCCGAGGACGGGCCTCTGACGGTGCTCGTGCAGTCGCGCAGCCAGCGGACGGCCCAGCTGCTCGCGGTCGACGCCGACTCCGGGGAGACCCGCGTGCTGCGCGAGGACCGGGACCGGCACTGGGTCGAGCTCGTGGGCGGGGTCCCCCGCTGGCTCCCGGACGGCCGCCTCGTGACGACGATCGACGAGCAGGACACCCGCCGGCTCGCCGTCGACGGGGTGGCGGTCACGCCTCCCGGTCTCCAGGTCCGGCGCGTGATCAGCGCCGAGGCCGGCGCTGTCGTCGTGCTGGCCTCCGAGGAGCCGACGGCGGTCTCGGTCTGGCGCGTCGCTCTGCCCGGAGGGAAGGCCGAACGGCTCACCCCCCCGGTGGGCGTCCACGACGCCGCCGGCGGCGACGCCGCGCTGGTCGTGACGTCCCGTGGCATGGACCGCCACGGCGCCCGCACCGTCGTCCTCGGCCCGGGGTCGACCACCGCCATCCGGAACCTCGCCGAGACGCCCGTGCTCACGCCCAGGGTCGAGCTGCTGCGGCTGGGGCCGAGGGCGCTGCGGGCGGCCCTGCTGCTCCCCCACGACTGGGTGGCATCGGACGGACCGCTGCCCGTCCTGTTGGATCCGTACGGGGGCCCGCATGCGCAGCGGGTCCTCCAGGCCCGCGATGCCTACCTCGTGCCCCAGTGGTTCGCCGATGCCGGCTTCGCGGTGCTCGTCGTCGACGGCCGCGGCAGCCCCGGCCGCGGACCCAGATGGGAGCGCGCCGTGGCCGGGGACCTGGCCAGCGCACCGCTCGAGGACCAGGTCGGCGCCCTGAAGGCGGCGGCGTTGCGCAACCCGGCGCTCGACACCACCAGGGTGGCCATCCGCGGGTGGTCGTTCGGCGGGTACCTCGCCGCCCTGGCGGTCCTGCGCCGCCCCGACGTGTTCCACGCCGCGATCGCGGGCGCGCCGGTGACCGACATGCGGCTGTACGACACCCACTACACCGAGCGCTACCTCGGCACGCCGGCCGACCACCCCGCGGCGTACGCGCGCAGCTCGCTGCTCGGCGACGCCGCCATGCTGGAACGGCCGCTCCTGCTGATCCACGGCCTCGCCGACGACAACGTCGTGGCGGCCCACACCCTGAGGCTGTCGCGTGCGCTGCTCGAGGCCGGCCGGCCCCACCAGGTGCTGCCGCTGTCCGGCGTGACCCACATGACCCCGCAGGAGGAGGTCGCGGAGAACCTGCTCCTGCTGCAACTCGGCTTCCTCCGCACGTCGCTGGGGCTGAAGGGCGGCGCGGGCAGCGGGCCGGCGCCGACCGCGTAGTCCGTGGATCGTGCTGACCGGCGACCGACGGGCCCCGGTAGGTACAGTCGCGCTGATGGACAGTGCTGCGGCAACCGTCGAGGTCCGGCAGATCCGCGGGCCGGACGAGATCGACGCGCTCGGGGAGGTCACCCTCGCCGCATTCTCGTCGCTTCCGGCGGACGTCCTCTCCGACGGGTACGGCGACGAGCTGCGCGACGTCGCCGGGCGCGCCGCGGCGGCGACGGTCTTCGTGGCGCTCGTCGAGGGCCACGTCGTCGGCGGCGTGACCTACGTGCCGGGCCCGGACAACCCACTCGCCGAGTTCACCGCCGCCGAGGAGGCCGGGATCAGGATGCTGTCGGTCGACCCGGCAGCGCAGGGCCGCGGCGTCGGCGCGGCGCTCGTGGCAGCGTGCCTCGACGCGGCGGCAGCCGCGGGGAAGGCACGGGTCGCGCTCCACACCACGCCGTGGATGACGGGCGCCCAGCGGCTGTACGAACGGCTGGGGTTCCGGCGCGCTCCGGAGCGGGACTGGCACCCGACACCGGCCGTGCCGCTGCTCGGGTACGTGCTCGACCTCGACGGCCCGACGTCGGCGATGCCCGCGGGCTGACTTTTCCGCGGTCTTGGGCAGCGGCGTGCCGGAGCGCCCGCGACCGCTCGGGAGTCCGCTGTGTTTGTGATACCCACCGATGGGCACTTCCCCGCTGGGTCGTTGCCGACCCGGACCCGTCGGCCAGGGCCCCGCGTGGCCGACCGCTCTTGCCGTCGGCCACGCGCCCACGAGACGGGCGAACCGCGGTTGGCCCCGGTAACTTGCCCGCGGCGACCGGTACTGCCCTGAACGGTGTTTCCGCGCCGGCCGCGATGGGTTGTTCGCCCGGCGGGCATCCTCGTTGCGCCTCCAGGCGCGTGCCCGTCGGGACCCAGCAGCACCCCCGACGCGCCCCAGACTCCATCCGGCGGTTGCCAGCCAGGCTTGACGGTCATGCTTGGTGCAAAACTGCCCATTCACAGGAGCACTTGATGCCGACTCTGTACGCAAAGACCGTGGGCGTCACCGTCCTGCTGATCGCCGTCGTCGGCCTTCTCGCGGGTGAAGGACCGCTGCTGGGGGTTTTCAACATCGAGATCGTCGAGGACCTGATCCA
>JACCXR010000561.1 GCA_013696915.1 Euzebyaceae bacterium | reverse complement strand
GGTGCGGGGGGAGGGCCGCGGCGGCGACCGGGCCGGAGGTCGGGACGGCAGACCGACCGGGCCGCGGGGCGAGGGGCGCGGTCGCAAGCGGGGCGAGGCCGCAGCTGAGCCCGGGCGCACGCAGCGGATCGGTCATGGCGAAGGGCGGACCGGTTCCGGAGAGCCCGGCGGATCCGGCAGACCCCCCCGGCGCGGGTCGGCGCGCCCGTCGAAGCCGGCCCTGCCGGAGGACAAACCGCGCCTGCCGCGCGAGGTCCATCGCGACCTCAGGGGGGCGACGAAGCCGGAGGAACTGCCGGACGTCATGCGGGCGTACGGCGCCGCCGGGGACGCGCTCGCTGCCGGAGACGCGGGCCGGGCCGTCGAGCTGCTCGCCTGGGCGAAGACGGTGGCTGCGAGAAGCGTCGCGGTCCGTGAGGCGCTGGGCATCGCGCTGTACCTGACGGGGGAGTACCCCGCGGCGCACAGCGAGCTGCTCGCGTACCGCCGTCTGTCCGGAAGGCATGACCAGAACCACCTGCTGGCCGACTGCGCAAGGGCCGGCGGACGTCCGGACCGCGTCGCCGAGTACGTGACGGAGATGGAGCGTGCCGGCGCGCCGCCCGATCGCGTCGTCGAGGGCCTCATCGTGCTCGCCGGCAGCCGCGCGGACGGTGGGGACGTGGACGCCGCGCTGGCGGTCCTGGACCGTGCGGGCCTCGACCCGGAGCACGTGGAGCCCTGGCATCCGCGCCTGTGGTACACGGCCGCCGACCTCTACGAGCGGAGAGGCGACAAGGATCGCGCGAGGGACTACTTCGAGGCGATCACCTCGACCACCGACGACTTCCTGGACGTCGACGAGCGGATCGCCGCACTGGACCGCTGACGGCTCCCCTCAGGACGAGGGGTTGCCCGTCGTCGCGCGCTCGAAGTAGCGCACCAGGCCCATGGCGTTCGAGCGGTACCCGCTCAGCAGCTCGACCCGGCGCTGGGAGTGCGGATCATCCGGATCGGCCGCCATCTCGCCGGCGAACCGCTGCGTGAGCACCTCGGTGACGTGGTCGAGCTCGGAGTGGTCGGCGTACGCGCAGCGCGCGGTCTCCGCCCAGAGCGCGAGCCGCTCCGATGCCTCGTGCAAGGCCTCCTGCGGCGGGTCGATCGCTCCGTAGTGCGCGAGGTACACCACCCTGGGGTCCAGCGACCGGTACCGCTGCAGTGTCCGCTGGGCCAGGACGAGATCGAAGTCCGGCGGCGGAGTGGCCGGCCGGATCTCGGTCATGCCCGGGAGCCTCACGCCGACCGAGTCGCCGACGAAAAGCGCACCGGCGTCGGGATCGAAGACGCCGATGTGGTGCTTGGCGTGCCCGGGGGCGTACAGCACGTCCAGTCGGCGACCGCCCCCGAGGTCGATGCGGTCGCCGTCCGCCACGCCGCGGACCCGCTCCCCGGCCACCGGGGTGCAGTCCCCGTAGACGGTGTCCATGAGCTCGCCGTACACCCGGCGGGAGCTCGCGTTCAGGCGGTCTGGCTCAACGAGATGCCTGGCGCCGACCTCGCTGACGACGACGGTGGCGCCGGGGAACGCCTCTGCCACGTCGCCCGCACCGCCGGCATGGTCGAGGTGGATGTGGCTGAGCACGAGGTAGGCGAGGTCGCCGGGACCCAGGCCGGCCCCGTCCAGCGCGCGGAGGACGCTGCTGACCGACAGGGCCGGTCCGCATTCGACGAGTGCGGGCCGCGGTGCATCGAGGAGGTAGCCGGCGGTGACCTTCGTCATCCCCGCGGTCATGGTGTCGATCGCCGTGACGCCGTCGGGCAGCGGCTCGAGCGGGGCGGGGCTCACGCCCTCGCCCTCGTCTTGCGCGGCCGTGGCGGGCCGAGCGTCGTGGCGGGTTCCGCCGGGTCGGCGGGCAAACGCACCTCTTTGAGCTCCGATATCAGCGAGTGCCGCCGCACGTAGGTCGACAGCAGGGCCTGGATGATGGCGACGGCCGGCAGCGCGAGCAGCGCGCCCACCGCTCCCAGCAGCGTGCCGCCGACGAGGACCGAGATGAACGCGATCGCCGGGTGGACGTCCATCGTCCGCGACTGCACGCGCGGGGCGATGAGATAGTTCTCGAGCTGCTGGTACAGGATGAGGAAGCCGAGGACCCACAGCCCGTCGACCGGCTCGTTCGTGACCGCGACGATGAGAACGAAGATGCCGCCGAGATACGTCCCGACCACCGGCACGAACGCGCTCGTCACCCCCACCCAGAGGCCGAGGGGCAGGGGATACGGCACGCCGATCAGCAACAGGAACAGCGTGTTCGCGGCAGCGCAGACGACGGCCAGCAGCACCCGGCTGTAGATGTACCCGCCCGTCTTGGCGACGGCGAGCTCCCAGATGGCCAACATCTCCCGCTGCCGGTCGGGTGGCAGAGGGCGGGCCAGGGCCCGGCGGAAACGCGGGCCGTCGGCGACGAGGTAGAAGGTCACGAGCACGATCGTCAGCAGCTGGAACACGACGCCGATCGCCGTCGCGCCGATGCTCACGACGTTGCTCGCCGCGCCGAGCGCCACGCCGCGGAGATGATCGCTGAAGTCGGCCCCGAAGCCCGCCAGCTGAGCCCGGAGGTCGCTCGACGCCTGGAGCTCCGGGCCGAAGGGCAGGCGGCTGAGGAGCAAGTTGACCTCGTCCAGCGACTGGGGGACGCTGCGGACGAGACCCACGACCTGGTCGATCACGGGCGGCAGGATCGCGGCGACCGCCCCGCCGGTGACGAGCAGACCGGTGAGGAACACCGCGCCGGTCGCGGCGCCGCGCCGCCATCCCCGGCGGTTGAGGTACTGGACCGCCGGCTCCATCGCGAACGACAGGAACAGGCAGACGAGCAGCATGACGAGCACCGACCGCAGCGCCCTGACGACCACCAGTGCGGCGTAGGTGGCGACGAGGACCGCGATTAGCGACAGGAGCCGGCTGGGGCTCAGCCACGGCTCCCTGTCGACGCGGCGGGCGACCGGGGGGGCGGGCGGCGTCACACCCGGCCGGTCACCGTCGAGGGGCGTTCCGAGTGACGCGGGATCAGCGGCCATGGGCCCGCACGCGGGGCTCGGCGCGGCCAGCCGGCCGGGCTCCTCGGGGCACCCCGTCGGGACACCGTTCTCCAGGACGCATCGACGGTAAGTCTACGTGCTGCGTGGTCCGTCCGACTCGACGGTCCGCATGATCAAACCGGCACGCGGCTTCGGGCGGAACCACGTGGTCTTCGGCGGCATTCGCTCACCCTCGGCGGCCAAAGCGAGCACCGTCGCCGGCGTGACTGGACGCAACAGGAACAGTGCCGCGGCGGCGCCCTCGTCGACCTCCGCGGCGGCGGCCGCAAGCTCCGCCCGGGCCTGCACCCCCCGGGCGCCGAGCGACGGCAGGACGGCATGGTCCAGCACCGCCGCATCGAGGGACCGCCAGCGCGATGACCGGTCCGCGGGCAGCCGCGCCGCCAGGGCGCGGGGGTCGCGGGGTCGCAGCAGCAGGCCGACACCGCCCGCCAGGCACAGCCCGAAGGCCTGGCCCTCGGCTCGTGCGAGCGCCCGTTCCAGCGCTGACGCACCGCCCGCGACCTCCTCGCAGCGGAAGTCGCGGGCGATCCTGCCGGGTGCGCCGGGCTGCCAGTGCTGGACGAGCCGGTGGACGGCGTGGACGGCGGGACCGTGCACGCCCGACTCGACCAAGTACATCAGGGTGCGGGCCCACGCGGGCTCGGGCCCGCCTGCCCCCTCTGCGGGCCGTCGGTTCCGGTAGGCGAGCGCCGTCGCGTAGCGGTGATGCCCGTCGGCGATCACCGCGGGGACGCTCGCGAGGCCGGCGCGGAGCGTTGCGATCTCCTCGGGTGCGTCCAGGCGCCAGACCCGGTGGTCGACCCCGGACTCGTCGGAGAAGGCGACCAGCGGCGCCGCGCGCGGCGGGCGTGCGAGCAGCTCGCGCAGGGCGTCTGTTCCCCCCGTGTAGAGCGCGAAGACCGGGGTGATGTCGGCGGGCACGGCCTCCAGCCGCTGCAGCCGGTCCGCGACGCGGGCCGGGTCGACCGCCTCGTGCGGCAGGATCGCTCCGCTGCCGTCGAGCGGCTCCAACCCGACAGCGGCGAGGACGCCGCGCTGGACGGCGGGGACGCCGTGGCGCAACTCGTGCTCCTCGTACAACAGGAAGGCGGGCTTCGGATCGACGCGCAGCACGCCCGTCCGGCGCCACCGTTCATAGGTGACGCCCGCCGTCCGGTAGCGAGCGCCGTCCCTGGGGGCGAGCAGTTCCAGGACCGTGTACGGGCTGGCCGTCCGGTGGCGGGCGTAGGTGAAGCGCTCGAAGCTGTCGTAGGCCGGCGCGGAGGTCGCCGCGGGGTCCCCGGCGACCGCGGCGTCGTAGCGCAGAGCCCGGAAGGGCGCGGCGTCGACCACGGTCCGCCTTTCGTCCGGGGCGGGGCGGCGCCGGTGGCGCCGCCGTCGCGAGGAGTCGATATCGTTCACGCGAGTGTGCCCCGAAGACGCGAATCGCCGGAGCCTGCGGAGGCGACTCTCTTGACCTCGGTGGTGGCGGTCGCGCAGCGACCGCCATGGAAGGCCGAGACGCGAATCGCCGGAGCCTGCGGAGGCGATTTCTTGACCTCGGTGGTGTGGGGGTGGTCGCACAGCGACCGCCATGGAAGGCTGAGCAGCGATCTTCAGGAGAACTCATGGACGACAGGGCCCCCGCGGAGCGTGTGTACAGCCTGTACCAGCAGGGTCGGAGCCGGCTGGCGGACGGCGACCCGCGCGGGGCGGCCGAGGTGCTCGAGCAGGCTGTGGAGCATGAACCCGAGAAGGCGTCGCTCCACGAGACGCTCGGCCGCGCCTACTTTGCCACGTCGCAGATCCAGCGGGCGCGGGCGGAGTTCGAGCGCGCCCTGGAACTCGACCCCTCCGACGACTACGCGCATTTCGGCGTGGGCCGCTGCTTCGAGCGACAGGGCCGCCTGGGTGACGCGGCGAAGCACTACAAGATGGCCAACGCGCTCGCCGACCGGCCGAACTACCGCACCGCGCTCGCCCGCGTGCACAGCCGGATGGAGCGGCCGCCCGCCGGGTGATCAGGTCGACACCGTCGTCGAGATCGGTCTACGCCCACTCGGCCGGCGCCTCGCGCCGCGGCGGCCTGCCCGGTCCTCGGAGCGCGACGGTGAGCCCGACGCCCGCGACGAAGCCGGCGACATGGGCCAGGTACGCGATGCCGCCGCCAGCCATCGACGCGACCCGCAGCTCGCCCAGCTGCAGCAGGAACCACAGGCCCAGCACGATGAGGGCGGGCAGCCGTACCGGCAGGAAGAACAGGAACGGCACCAGCACCGTCACGCGCGCGCCCGGGAAGAGGACGAGATACGACCCGAGCACGCCGGCGATCGCGCCGGACGCGCCGACCAGAGTGGACAGGCTCGACGCGTTCGGGACGGCGAAGGCGAGCGTGGCGATGGCCCCCGTGAGCAGGTAGAAGGCGAGGAACCGCAGGTGGCCGAAGCGGTCCTCGACGTTGTTGCCGAATACCCACAGGTAGAGCATGTTGCCGAGCAGGTGCAGCCAGCCGGCGTGCAGGAACATTCCGAACAGGACGCTCGCGTAGACCTCCTTGTCGGAGAAGGTCCGGACGGGGCACTGCCCCTCGGTGGTGGCGGCGGCCGCACGGGCATCCAGCGGCTGCCCCTGCGCGAGCTCGGCCGGGATCGTGGCCCAGCGCTGGAAGAAGGCCTGCTGGGTGCACCCGTCCGCCCACCACGGTTCGGCGAAGACGAAGACGGCCAGGTTGACGGCGACGAGCAGCCAGGTCACCCATGGAGTGCGTCGCGTGGGGTTGTGGTCCCCGACCGGGATGACCACGCGCTATGGCCGCCCGCCCACGACGTCAGGGCTCGTGCCGGCCCGCTGGTGCCTTCGCCTCATGCCCGCCTCCGGCCCCCCGGGTGATGGGCGAGTATGCCATCATCTCCGGCAGGCGGCCGCCGCCCCCGACGGTGCCGCGCCTCGGCCTCGCCGTGCGTCGCGGCCTCTATGCTGACCGTCGCCCGGTCGTGGCAGCGCGACGGTCAATCGGAGGGTCACCGTGGACAACGCCTGGCAGAAGTACCTCGATTTGGCGAGCTCGTTGACCCAGGTCACCCAGAAGCGGGCCGAGCAGATCGTGAAGACGCTCGTGAATCGGGGCGAGATCGCCGCCGACCGGGGCGAGCGGACGGTGGACGAGTTACTGAACCGCGTCGAGCGCAACCGCAAGGCGATCGCGTCCATGGTGCGCACGGAGATCCAGGAGGCCGTCAAGCAGCTCGGGCTGGCCCGGATGACCGACCTGGACCGGCTCAACGCGAAGATCGGCCGGGTCGAGAGCACCGCCCGGGGGGACCGGCCGCCATCCGCGGCGGGCTCGAGGGCCGCGACGAAGAAGACCGCTGCCGCGAAGAAGAGCTCGGCGACGAAGAGCTCGGCGACGAAGAGCTCGGCGAAGAAGACGGCTGCTGCCAGGCGAGCGGCCGCTGCCGGGCCACCGATGGCCGGGGACGGCACCGCGACCCCGGCCGCCGCGTCCTCCGCGCCGGCCAACGATGCGCTCGAGGCCGCGAGGGCATCCGGCGGCGCCGCGACGCCGGCTGCGAAGAAGTCGGCGGCCGGTGCCGGGAAGAAGACGGCCGCGAAGAAGTCGGCGGCCGGTGCCGGGAAGAGGACGGCCGCGAAGAAGTCGGCGGCCGGCGCCGGGAAGAAGACGGCCGTGAAGGAGACGGCGGCCGGTGCCGCGACGAAGACCGCGGGCGGCGCCGGCAAGAAGACGGCCGCGAAGAAATCGGCGGGCGGCGCCGGGGAGAAGACGACCGCGAAGAAGGTGACAGCGAAGGCGACCTCGGCCGGCGCCGCGCAGAAATCGGCCACGACGGCGGTCGGCGCGCAGAAGTCCGCCACGAAGTCGACAGCCGCCGGGAAGAAGTCCGCCGCCGGAAAGGCCGCCACCCCGCCGTCGACCGCAGGCTCTGGCGAGGCGAGCATCGCGGTCGACGAGGCCGCGCTCGGCGGTCCCACGCCCTCCGCACCACCGCCAGCCGGAAGCGCCACGGACGCCGACCGCGGCGCGACGACGGCCGGCGGGTCGTGACGGGCACCAGCCCGTGACCGATCCGCTGCCGGAGCTGGCGGCCCGCCTCCAGTCGCTGGACGACGTGCCGGTGGCGGAGCACCCCGCCGTGCTCGACGACATCCACGCGGCGCTGGTCTCCGAGCTCGACGCGCTCGCCGGGGCGGGCGCCACCGCAACGCCCCGCGACCGGACCGCAGACCGACCGCTCCCCGGGCACACCCCGGCCTCCTCCTGAGCGGCTCGGCGTGCCCGCTCCCCGAGCCCGTCTCGACTCCGAGCTCGTGCGCCGGGGGCTCGCCGCCACCCGGTCCGACGCCCAACGCCTGATCTCCAGCGGGCGCGTCGCGGTCGGCGGGTCGCTGACGGGCAAGGCCTCCACGCTGGTCGCGCGCGACCAGGCGCTGTCCGTCGCGCCGGCGGAGAGAGACTACGCCTCCCGGGGAGGGCACAAGCTCGCCGGTGGCCTCGATGACCTCGGGGTCGCCGTGGCCGACCGTTCCTGCCTCGACGCAGGCGCCTCCAACGGCGGCTTCACCGACGTCCTGCTGCGCCGCGGCGCGGCCCGGGTCGTCGCCGTGGACGTCGGCTACGGCCAGCTCGCCTGGCGTCTCCAGACCGACGACCGCGTCGTCGTGCTCGACCGCACCAACGTGCGCCACCTCACACCGGCCGACGTGCCACCGCCTGCGCCCGACCTCGTGGTCGCCGATCTCTCGTTCATCTCCCTGGGGAGGGTGCTGCCGGCGCTGCGCGCGGTGGCGGATCCCGAGGCCGACCACCTGCTGCTCGTCAAGCCGCAGTTCGAGGCGGGTCCCTCCGGCGTCGGGCGAGGCGGGGTCGTGCGCGCTCCCGGGGTCTGGGCCGACACCGTGCGCGCGGTGGTCGACGCGGCCGCGGAGCTCGGGCTCGGTCCGGTCGGCGTGGCCCCATCCCGTCTGCGGGGCCCGGCCGGCAACGTCGAGTTCTTCCTCCACCTGCGCGCGGGAGGCGCCGCCGACCACGAGCAGGCGATCGCGGCCGCCGTGGCCGCGATCCCCGAGCCGGGTCCGGGGGGCCGCCGGTAGAGTGTCGCGGGTGCTGCCCCCCCGCCCCGGCCTCGAGCATCCCGCGGCCGGTCACCCTCCACCGAAGGCCGTCGGCCTCGTGGTGCACGGCGGCCGCACGGAGGCCATCCGCGCGGCGGCGCACGCGGCCGCCCTCCTGCGGTCCACCGGCATCGACGTGGTCGGGTCGCTCGCCGACGGCTGGCCGGAGGGCACGCGCGACGTCGAGCTGCGCCAGCCGGCGGAGTTCGGGCAGGGCCTCGACGTCGTCATCGTCTTCGGCGGGGACGGCACCTTCCTGCGCGCCGCCTACCTGGCGCGCGACTGCGGCGTTCCGCTGCTCGGCGTGAACCTCGGACGGCTGGGATTCCTGTCGGAGGTCGAGGCCGGCCAGGTGCCCCACGCGGTCGCCGAGATCGTCGCCGGTCGCTTCGAGGTCGAGGAACGGATGACCCTCACCGTCGCCATCCACGACGCCGACGGCGCGCTGGTGGGGACCAGCTGGGCGCTGAACGAGGCGTCGGTCGAACGCACGGTGCCGCAGCGCCTGATCGTGCTCGAGGTGCGCGTCGGCGAGGTCATCTTCGCCCACGTCCCCGCCGACGCCGTCATCTGCGCCACGCCCACCGGCTCCACGGCGTACGCCTTCAGCGCCGGCGGACCGATCCTGTCTCCGCGGGTCGACGCCATCCTGCTCGTCCCCGTCGCCCCGCACTCCCTGTTCGCCCGCACGCTGGTCGTCGACCCGCGTGAGGCGTTGTCGCTGCGGCCCGTCGGCGGGGACAACGAGTGCGTGGTGACCTGTGACGGACGCGAGACGCTGCCGGTCCCCCCCGGCGGCCAGGTACGGGTGGGCCGTGCCGGGTCGCCGGTCCGCCTCGCGCGCCTCGGCCCGTTCGACTTCTACGAGCGGGTCCGCGACAAGTTCGGCCTGCGGTAGCCCGCGGCCTCCCGGGAGCGACGCGGGCTTGCGGGTCGCGCATCCGGCCCCATCATGGGCGGGTGCTGGAGGAACTGCTCATCCGCGACGTCGGCGTCATCGAAGAGGTCACGCTGACCCTGGCGCCGGGCTTGAACGTCCTCACCGGCGAGACGGGCGCGGGCAAGACCATGGTCGTCTCGGCGCTGGAGCTGCTGCTCGGCGTCCGCGCCGACGCGGACCAGGTCCGCACGGGCGCCGCCGCCGCCCTGGTCGAAGGCCGCTTGCGGCCGCCGCCGCCCGGTGCGGGGGAGTGGCTCGACGACGGCGACGACGAACTGGTCGTGTCCCGCGAGGTCGCCGCCGCCGGCCGCAGCCGCGCGCGGATCGGCGGGCGGCTCGCTCCGGCGTCCGCCCTGGCACAGACCGTGGGCGCGGCCGTGGAGATCCACGGTCAGGCCGACTCCGCCCGGCTGTCGGCACCCGCCGTGCAGCGCGACCTCCTCGACCGCTCCGGAGGACCTGAGCTGGCGGCGGCTTTGGCCGCCTACCGCGCGCTCCACGACCGCTGGCGGGACACGGAAGCGGAGCTGGAGGCCATGCGGACCGGGGAGCGCGACCGTGCCCGGGAGCTGGACCGGCTCGCCTTCGAGCTGTCCGAGATCGACGGCGTCGCTCCGGTCGAGGACGAGCTCGAGAGCCTCGACGCCGAGCTGGGTCGGCTGGAGCACTCGGAATCGCTGCGAGCGGCGTCGGCTGCGGCCACGGCGGCGCTGGCCGCCGACGGGGGCGCTCGGGACACCCTCGGGGACGCGGTGGGCGCGCTGCGGCCGGTGGCCGCCCTCGATCGGGGGCTCGACGGACTGGTGAGCCGGGCGGAGGGCCTCGCCGCGGAGGCACAGGATCTCGCCCTCGAACTCGCCGCCTACGGCGAGACGCTGGACGCCGACCCGCGGCGGCTCGACGCCCTGCGCGAGCGGCGGGCCGCGCTCGCGGGGTTGCTGCGCAAGTACGGGCCCGACACCCACGCGGTGATCGCCTACGCCGACCAGGCGCGGGCCCGCCTGACCGTTCTGTCCGGGGGCGACGAGCGCGCAGCCGAGTTGGCCGGCCACGCCGCGCGCCTCGCGGGCGAGGTGGATGCGGCGGCCCGGACGCTCCGCGCGGCGCGCCGAGCGGCGGGTGAGCGCCTCGCGGCCGCCGTGGCCGGGCATCTGGCCGACCTCGCGATGCCGCAGGCGCGCCTGCGTGTGGCGGTCGACGAGGTCGATCCCGGTCCGTCCGGCGGTGACCGCGTCGCCTTCCTGCTGGCCGCGAACGCCGGGGAACCCCCGTTGCCGCTCGCCAAGGCCGCCTCAGGTGGCGAGCGGAGCCGGGTGGCGCTCGCGGTCCGGCTCGCGCTGGCCGACGCCGACCGCACGCCGGTCCTCGTCTTCGACGAGGTCGACGTCGGCATCGGCGGTGCGACGGCCCTCGCGGTGGGGGAGAAGCTCGCCGCACTCGCCCGTGGCAGGCAGGTGCTGTGCGTCACCCATCTCGCCCAGCTCGCGGCGTTCGCCGACACCCACTTCGCCGTGTCGAAGACGACCGTCAGAGGGCGGACCGTCGCGGCCGTCGAGCGCCTCGACGAGGCAGACCGCGTGACCGAGCTGTCGCGCATGCTGTCCGGCACGCCGGAGAGCGCGCTGGCGGCCGGCCATGCCGCGGAACTGCGCGCGCTGGCCCTGCAGACAGCGCGGCAGGCCGCGACCTGACCCCCAGGCCTCCAAGCCCCGCCGTGGCGCCACTGGCTCCCCGACGCCGCACTGTGGTTGAATCCCCCCCGACTTCCCCGCACGCCGTCGCGTCCAGCGGCGGGGCCCGCCCCCAAGTCCGCGCCTCCCGCGCCAACGACGCCCGACGTCCCTTTCTGGAGCAACCGCCCGCGTGCCAGTTTCCGACATCCGCGCCCTCGGCCGCCTCGGCGAGCCGATCACCGGCCGGCCCGCCAACCGCCGTCGCCGCGGCCGGCGCTCGCGACTCGCGGTCCGGCGAGGCGGCGGACCGCACGTCTTCCGGCGACCGCGGATCCCGCGCCTGCTCACCGCGCTCCTCCTGCTCACGGTCGTTTCGCTGGGCTGGCTGGGAGTGGCGGCCGGCACGCAGACCGACCCGCCGCCCGGCGCGGCGGCCGCGACCGTCCCCGCCGCCGCGGTGCCGCAGCGGCCGCAGACCGACGGGCGCGCCTCCCGGGCGGGCGCGTCGGCGGACGCCGTCGACGAATCGGTCTTCGCCGCCGTCGACGGCCTGCGGCTGACCCTGCCCCATGCCGCACCGGAGATGGTCGCGTTCCACGAGGCGAGCCGGGCCGAGGCCCTGGAGATGTCACCGCAGGGCGCGCTCGTCGCCAACGACAACCCGACCAGGTTCACGCCCGGTCCGCCCGGTCCGGGGCCGGACTACACGGTGCTGTCGTCGCGGGGCCGCGCCCGGCCGGCCGCCAGCGCCGCCGACATCGTGGTTCCCGAGGGAGCCGCCGTCCTGGCACCGGTCACCGGCCGCGTGGTCGAGGCGCGGGAGTACGCCCTGTACGAGCGGACCCGTGACTGGCGGATCGTCATCGAGCCCGCCGACCGGTCCGATCTCCATGTGGTCCTGATCCACCTGGAGGCGCTCCGCGTGGCCGTGGGCGACCAGGTCGTCGCCGGCGAGACGCCGCTGGCGGCCGCCCGCCTGCTGCCGTTCGCCAGCCATGTCGACTACGCGACCGGCGTCCGCCATCCCCACACCCACATCGAGGTCAAGGCGGCCGAGATGTCCGAGCCGTTCGACCCCAATGCGCCCGCCGTGGCCCCCGAAGCCGACGCGACCGCCCCTCCTGACGCGTGAATCGCCGAGGCTCGTCCGAGGTGATTCTCATGATCTCGGTGGTGGCGGTCGCGCAGCGACCGTCAGGGAATGCTGACGCGTGAATCGCCGAGGCTCGTCCGAGGTGATTCTCATGATCTCGGTGGTGGCGGTCGCGCAGCGACCGTCAGGGAATGCTGAGAGACCACATGGCCATACGCATCAGGAACATCACCCTCGACTGCGCCGATCCGTTCACGCTCGCCAACTTCTGGGCGGAGGTGACGGGCTTCGGCGAGGACCCCGACAACGGCAACGAGCCCGATGACCCCGAGGCGCTGCTCCTGGCGCCGGACGGGTCGCTGGCTCTGCTGTTCATCGGCGTGGCGGACCGCAAGGCCGTCAAGAACCGGGTGCATCTCGACCTCGTGCCGACCGATCGGCCGAGAGACGCCGAGGTCGACCGGCTCGAGGCACTCGGTGCCACCGTCGTCGGCGACCACCGCAAGGCCGACGGATCAGGGTGGGTGACTCTGGCCGACCCAGAGGGCAACGAGTTCTGCGTCGAGCGCAGCGACGCAGAACGGACCTCGTAGTCCTTGCTGGACGGCCGGGAGCCACCGCACTGCCGTCCGGCCGTCCAGCGGCCCCTGCCGTTCAGTCCGCCCCCACGGCGGTCCGGATCGTTGAGGCGCACACCGTCCCGGTGCTACGGTGGCCGAGGCTGCGCAGGCCTGCTGGGTCGCCCCCTTCCCCGGACGTTATCCGGACCGTTCCCCGACGAGGACCGCGCGTGAGGCGTGGGCGGAGGCTGGCGTGGCCAAGCACATTCTGGTGACCGGCGGGGTGTCGTCCTCCCTGGGCAAGGGAATCACCGCCGCCTCGCTCGGCCGGCTGCTGAAGGCCCGCGGGCTGCGGGTCACGATGCAGAAGCTCGACCCGTACGTCAACGTCGACCCGGGGACGATGAGCCCGTTCCAGCACGGGGAGGTCTTCGTCACAGAGGACGGCGGTGAGACCGACCTCGACCTCGGGCACTACGAACGCTTCATCGACGAGCCGCTCCAGCGCACGTCGTCGGTGTCCACCGGACAGATCTACTCCACCGTCATCGCCAAGGAGCGCCGCGGCGACTACATGGGCGAGACCGTCCAGGTCATCCCGCACATCACGAACGAGATCAAGAGCCGCATCCTCGCGCTGGCCGACGACGCGGACGTCGTGATCACCGAGGTCGGAGGCACCGTCGGCGACATCGAGGGGCTGCCCTTCCTCGAGGCGATCCGCCAGCTGCGCTACGACGTCGGGCGCGAGAACATCTGCTACGTGCACTGCGCCCTCGTGCCCTTCATCGGGCCGACCGGCGAGCTGAAGACCAAGCCGGCACAGCACTCCGTGCGCGAGCTGCGCAGCATCGGGATCCAGCCGGACGCGGTCGTCTGCCGCGCCGACCGGCCGCTGTCGCTCGAGCTGAAGCGCAAGATCGCGCTGCTCTCCGACGTCGAGCTCGAGGGCGTCGTCTCCGCCCACGACGCGGACTCGCTGTACCGGGTACCGCTGATCCTGCGCGACGAGGGGCTCGACGACTTCGTCGTCCGGCGGCTGGGGCTCGACCCGGCGGTCGAACCCGACCTCGCCGAGTGGACCGCGATGGTCCACCGGGCCCTCAACCCGACCGACACCGTGCGGATCGCGCTCGTCGGGAAGTACGTGTCCCTGCCGGACGCGTACCTGTCGGTGGTCGAGGCCCTGGTCCACGCCGGGATCCACCACGGCGTCGAGGTCGACCTCCACTGGGTGTCGGCCGACGACCTGTCCGCGCCCGGGGCCACGGATAAGGCGCTCGCCGGCTGTCACGGCGTGCTGGTGCCCGGCGGCTTCGACATCCGCGGCGTCGAGGGCAAGATCGCCGCCGCCCGCCACTCCCGCGAGCGGCACGTCCCCTACCTCGGAATCTGCCTCGGCCTGCAGACCGCCGTCATCGAGTTCGCGCGCCACGTCCTCGGCCTGTCCGAGGCCCACTCCTCGGAGTTCATGCCGGAGACCCCGGACCCCGTCGTCGACCTCATGGGCGACCAGCGCGACGTGCGCGACCTCGGCGGCACCATGCGGTTGGGGGTCTACCCGTGCAAGATCCAGCCCGGCACCCGCGCCGAAACGGCCTATCGTGAACCGTTCGTCTACGAACGGCACCGCCACCGGTGGGAGGTCAACAACCGCTACCGCGTCCGGCTGGCCGACGCCGGCATGGTCGCCTCGGGGCTCTCGCCCGACGAGCGGCTCGTCGAAATGATCGAGCTGGCCGGCCATCCCTGGTTCGTGGCGACCCAGGCGCACCCCGAGTTCAAGTCGCGGCCGAACCGGCCCCATCCGCTGTTCCGCGACTTCGTGGGAGCCGCCCGGGAGCGGATGCTCGCGCAGGCCGGCAGGCTGCCCGAGCCCGCGTCAGAACTGCCCGCCGCCGCCGTCTGAGGGCATCCGCGGCCCGACACCGGCCGAGCCGGATTCGGGCGGGGCCAGCCACGGGTCGGGGCCCTGGCGCCGGCGATGCCGGCGGGCGCGCAACCCCTCCATCAGCGCCCGCCACTTCGTCTGGACCCAGTGCCGGATGCGGCGCGCGAACAGGAACTCCGTCGCCAGGATCGACAGACCCGCCAGGACGATGAGCGTGCCGGGGCCGGGCAGCGGCATCAGCGCGATGCCCAGCACCGTGATCGCCCCGCCGGCGATTCCGACGAGCACCCGCTTCGGCAGGCTGCCGCGCCGGCGGCGGCGGTTCTCGCATGCGTCCATCTCGGCAATCATCCTCCCTGTCCAAGTCTGCCCGGCCGCGTACGGGGTGCAACCCGTCCACCGGTACGCTGCCGGACTGATGGGCACCTACGAGGTCGAGTCGAGCGCGGTGGTCTACGACGGCGCGTGGTCGCGGGTGCGCGTCGACCGGGTCCGGATGCCCGGCGGGGACGTCGCCGACCGGGAGATCGTCGAGCAGGCCGACGCCGTCGCGATCGTCGCACTGGACGCCGACGGGCGGGTCGTCCTCGTCCGCCAGTACCGCCACGCCGTCGGCGGGTACCTGCTGGAGCTGCCGGCCGGCAAGCTCGACGTCGACGGCGAGGCGCCGGAGGCCGCCGCCGTCCGCGAGCTCGCCGAGGAGGTCGGCCTGGCCGCCGAGCACTGGGAACCGCTCGTCGAGTTCCGCAACTCGGCGGGGTGGACGACCGAGGCGACGCGGGTCTACCTCGCGACCGGTCTGCGGGACGTCGCGGCGCCCGACGGGTTCACCGCCGCGCACGAGGAAGCCGACATGGAGGTCGTGCGCCTGCCTCTGACGGAAGCGGCCGCCATGGCGGCCCGGGGTGAGATCACCGACGCCAAGACCCTGATCGGGCTCCTCGTCACCGTCGGTTGGCGAAGGGCGTGACCACTGTGCGTGAGAATGGACCTGGACCGGCCGGGCCGTCGGGCTCCAAGCCACCGTAGCCGCAAGGAGCGACGCGAGCCCCCGAGGGGTCGTCGGCCGCCATGATCCAGACGTTGTGATCCTTGATGAACACGATCGTGCCGGTCTGCGCGCGCGCCGGCGCTGCGGCGACGATCACCGCGGTCGTCGTCGCGAGCACCAACGTGGCTGCGGCTGCGGCCCACCGGCCGATCGTCGATCGAAGTCTGGTCACGATGCATTCCTCCCGAGTGCCGTGGCGCCGGACCGCCGTCCGGCAGCTGGCATCACGGTGCCGGCCGCCACTCTCGGCTTGCTCTCGCCGCGCTCTCGTCACGGCAGCCCGGGGCGACGGCAGCGACCGAGCGTCTGCCCCCGACTAGACTCGCGGCGCCGCAACGAGGCGGCGCGAGCGGAAGGTGCCACCGTGAAGGTCGGGGTCCCCACCGAGATCAAGGAGTCGGAGTACCGCGTCGCGATCACCCCGGCGGGGGTGCGGGAGCTGACGCTGGCGGGCCACGACGTGCTCGTGCAGTCGGGGGCGGGCGACGGCTCGTCCCTGCGCGACGACGACTACGCGCGGGCCGGCGCGAAGCTCGTCCCGGACGCGGGCGACGTGTGGGGCGACGTCGACCTGCTCCTGAAGGTCAAGGAGCCGCTGGAGCCCGAGTTCGCCTTCCTCCGCGGGGACCTCACGCTGTTCACCTACCTGCACCTGGCAGCCGCCGGCCCCCTGACGCACGCCCTGCGGGAGTCCGGATGCACGGCGGTCGCCTACGAGACCGTCGCTGGCCCCAACGGGACCCTGCCGCTGCTCGCGCCGATGAGCGAGGTCGCCGGCCGGATGGCGCCGCAGGTCGGCGCCCACGAGCTCGAGCGGCCCCGCGGCGGCCGCGGTGTGCTCATGGGCGGCGTCTCCGGCGTCCTGCCCGCCGAGGTCGTCGTGATCGGTGCCGGAACCGCGGGCCGCAACGCCGCGTGGATCGCCGCCGGCATGGAGGCGAGCGTCACGATCCTCGACCTCGACGTCGAGAAGCTGCGCTACGTCGACTCCATCCACCAGGGCAAGATCGTGACGCTGACCTCCAACCGGCTCACGCTGGAGGAGCAGGTCGGACGCGCCGACCTGGTCATCGGTGCGGTGCTCGTGCCGGGGGCGCTGGCGCCGAAGGTCATCACCGAGGAGATGATGTCGACGATGCGGCCGGGGTCGGTCATCGTGGACATCTCGATCGACCAGGGCGGGTGCGCCGAGACGAGCCACGTCACGACCCACAGCGACCCGACCTACGTCGTGCACGGCGTGGTCCACTACTGCGTGGGGAACATGCCGGGGGCGGTGCCGAGGACGTCGACGTACGCGCTGACGAACGAGACGCTGCCGTACGTGATGCGCATCGCGGAGGCGGGAATCCTGGAGGTCGCCCGACGCGACGCCGGCCTCGCCGAGGGCGTCAACGTCATCGACGGCAGGGTGACGAACGAAGGGGTCGCGCAGGCGCACGGGCTCGACCACACGGCGCTCGTGACGGTGCTCGCGGGCTGAGCGCGTGGCGCTGCCGAAGCACGGGGACTCCTACCTCGACTTCCTGAGCGTCGAACGCGGCCTGTCCCCGCACAGCCTCGCGGCGTACCGCCGGGACCTGCGCCTCTACGGCGCCTACCTCGACGAGGTCGGCATCGCGGAGCCCCGCGACGCCGTCGCCGCCGATCTCGCCGGGTTCGTCGCCTGGATCCGCGAGCGGCGCAGCGCCACCGGGCGGGCGTACGCGGCGTCGACGGTCGCGCGCACGCTCGTCGCCGTCCGGGGCCTGCACAAGTTCCTGCTCCGGGAGGGTCTCGCCGGCGACGACCCCTCCGTGGACGTCACGGGTCCGCGGGCGCGCCGGCCCCTGCCGAAGGCGCTGGCGCTGGCCGACGTCGAGCAGCTCCTCGCGGCTCCGGCCGGCGACGAGCCCCAGGATCTGCGGGACCGCGCGATGCTCGAGCTGCTCTACGCGGCGGGGCTGCGCATCACCGAGTTGATCGACCTCGACGTCGACGACGTCGACCTGACGCAGCGCACGGTCCGCTGCCTCGGCAAGGGCGGCAAGGAGCGCATCGTCCCGCTCGGCCGGGCGGCGTGCCTGGCCGTCGACGGCTGGGTCGTGCGTGGGCGGCCGGGGCTGGGGCCCGGAACGCCCGCGCTGTTCTGCAACCGGCGAGGCGGCCGGCTGACCCGGCAGGGCGGCTGGAAGATCATCAAACGGCACGCGGAACGGGTCGGGCTGGGCGACCGGGTCTCGCCGCACACGCTGCGCCACTCGTTCGCCACGCACCTGCTCGACAACGGCGCCGACGTACGTGTCGTGCAGGAGCTTCTCGGGCATGCAAGTGTGAACACCACGCAGGTCTACACGCTCGTGAGCCGGACGCGCCTTCGCGCGGTCTACGAGCGTGCGCATCCCCGGGCGACCGCAGAACCGGTCGCGGCCCGGGGCGGCGACCGGCGCCCCGCAGATGGGGGGACCGATCAAGGAGCTTCCCGAGATGACCGCTGAACTGCTGACGCGACTGCGCAAGGAACTGGAGACCGAACGGGCCTCGCTCGTCGAGGACCTCCGCGGCTACGGGGCCGACCCCGACAGCGAGAAGGTCGCGCGCATCCAGGGCATCGACGACAACTTCGCCGATTCCGCCGCCGCCACCGCCGAGCGCAGCGAGATGCTGGCGTTGATCGACAACGCCCGCGAGCGGCTCGCCGAGGTCGACGAGGCGCTGCTGCGGATGGACGAGGGCACCTACGGCGAGTGCGCCGAATGCGGCAAGCCCATCCCCGAGGCGCGCCTGGAGGCCCGGGCCCTGTCCGTACGGTGCGTGGAGTGCGCGGCCAAGCGGTCGTGACCGGCTGATGCGGGCGGTCGACCTCGTCGGGCGCAAGCGCGACGGCGGGGAGCTGACGGCCGGGGAGCTGCGCTGGCTCGTCGACGGCTTCCTCGACGGCGCGGTCATGGAGGGCCAGATGGCCGCCTTCCTGATGGCCGGCGTGCTGAACGGCTTCACCGAGGCCGAGGCGCGCGCGCTGACCGCGGCGATGGTCGACAGCGGGGACACCCTCGACCTGTCCGGGCTGCGCGGGCCCACGATCGACAAGCACTCCACCGGCGGCGTCGGCGACGGCACGTCGCTGCTCGTCGCCCCGCTGCTCGCCAGCGCCGGCGCGCAGCTCGTGAAGCTGTCCGGCCGCGGACTCGGGCACTCGGGGGGGACGCTGGACAAGCTCGAGGCCATCCCTGGTTTCCGCACCGCCCTTGCCGCCGACGAGATGCTGCGCATCGCCGAGGATGTCGGCTGCGTCGTCGCGGCGCAGACCGGGGACCTCGTCCCGGCCGACAAGGCGCTCTACGCGCTGCGCGACGTCACGGGGACGGTCGCGTCCACGGCACTGATCGCGTCGAGCGTCATGTCGAAGAAGCTCGCCGCCGGCGCGTCCACGATGGTGCTCGACGTCAAGGCCGGCGACGGGGCGTTCATGCCGACGCAGGAGGCCGCGGGGGAACTCGCGCGGCTGTGCGTGTCGATCGGCGCCGATGCGGGACGCCGCTGCGTCGCCGCCGTGACGTCGATGGACACGCCGCTCGGGCGGGGGATCGGCAACGCGCTGGAGGTCGCCGAGTGCGTCGCGCTGCTCGGCGGACCACCCGGGGGCCGGCTGGCGACGGTCGCGCTGGAGCTCGCCGCGCTGGCCCTGGCCGAGGCGCGCGACGGCGACGTCGATGTCGTGCGCGGGGAGCTCCGCGGCCGCTGGGAGAGCGGCGCTCCCCTGGAGACCCTGGCGCGCATGATCGCGGCGCAGGGCGGCGACCCGCGGGTGTGCGAGGACCCCTGGTCGGCGCTGCCGGCGGCCCCGGTGCGGCGCGCGGTGCCGGCGGACCGCGCCGGGGC
>JACCXR010000556.1 GCA_013696915.1 Euzebyaceae bacterium | reverse complement strand
CGGCGTGCGCGTAGATCAGCAGGTTCGCGTCAACCACGATCACGGGAAGCCTTCGCCCTCTGCGTAGGCGAGGATCTCTCCGATGTCGTCGAAGACGTCCAGCCGTGGAGTGCCCAGCGGGAGCGGGGAGACCCGGTACGGGTCATCATCGGTCGGCTCGCCGCTCTCCAGCACGAGAAGTCCTTGCCGGAGCGCCTCGTTCACGATGTCCTTGAGCCGTCCCCCGCGCCGCTCCCGAATGCGATCGAGGTGGGCGGCAACATCGTCGTCGAGGGTCAGAGTGGTGCGCATCGGCGCAGCGAAATGCAGTTGATGCGTCGATGTCTGCGGAGAATCATCGCAGCATCCCCACGATGACGGCCACGGAGCAAACAGAAGAATCCGCCGCGCGGGCGACCCGTCGCCGCGGCTACATGCGGAACACGCCGTAGTTCGGCGCCCCGACCGGGGCGTTCGCGCAGGCCGACAGGGCGAGGCCGAGGACCATGCGGGTGTCGGCGGGGTCGATGACGCCGTCGTCCCACAACCGCGCCGTCGAGTAGTACGGGTGGCCCTGGTGCTCGTACTGATCGCGGATCGGCTGCTTGAACGCCTCCTCCTCCTCAGCGGTCCACTCTCCGCCGGCCCCCTCGACCTGGTCCCGGCGGATGGTGGCGAGCACGGTCGCGGCCTGCTCGCCGCCCATGACCGAGATGCGCGCGTTCGGCCACATCCACAGGAAGCGGGGGGAGAACGCACGGCCGCACATGCCGTAGTTGCCCGCACCGAACGACCCGCCGACGATCACGGTGAGCTTCGGCACGGCGGCGCACGAGACCGCGGTGACCATCTTCGCGCCGTCCTTCGCGATGCCGCCGGCCTCGTACTCGCGACCCACCATGAAGCCCGAGATGTTCTGCAGGAACACGAGCGGGACCCGCCGCCGGTCGCAGAGCTCGATGAAGTGGGCCCCCTTCAGCGCCGACTCGCTGAACAGGATCCCGTTGTTCGCGACGATGCCCACCGGGTGGCCGTGGTTCCGGGCGAACCCGGTGACCAGCGTCGTGCCGTACAGCGCCTTGAACTCGTGGAACCGGCTGCCGTCGACGAGCCGCGCGATCACCTCGCGCACGTCGTAGGGGGTGCGCGGATCCGCCGGCACGACCCCGTACAGCTGCGCCGGATCCACGGCGGGCTCCTCGGACGGCGCCAGGTCCCACGGGCGGGACGGGCGCGGCGCGAGGGTCGCCACGATCGACCGGACGATCTGCAGCGCGTCGGCGTCGTCGGCCGCGAGGTGGTCGGTCACCCCGGAGGTCCGCGCATGGAGGTCGCCGCCGCCGAGCTCCTCGGCGGTGACGATCTCGCCGGTCGCGGCCTTCACCAGCGGGGGGCCGCCCAGGAAGATCGTCCCCTGGTTGCGGACGATGACGGTCTCGTCGCTCATCGCCGGCACGTACGCGCCGCCGGCGGTGCAGGAGCCGAGGACGGCGGCGATCTGCGGGATGCCGAGCGCCGACATCGTCGCCTGGTTGTAGAAGATCCGCCCGAAGTGGTCGCGGTCTGGGAAGACCTCGTCCTGCCGGGGCAGGAAGGCCCCGCCGGAGTCGACGAGGTAGACGCAAGGCAGGCGGTTGTGCAGCGCCACCTCCTGCGCGCGCAGGTGCTTGCGGACGGTCATCGGGTAGTAGGTGCCGCCCTTCACGGTCGCGTCGTTGGCGACGACGACGACCTCCCGGCCCGCCACCCGTCCCACGCCGGTCACGATCCCCGCCGCCGGCGCGTCGCCGTCGTACAGACCGTGGGCCGCCAGCGGCGAGAGCTCCAGGAACGGGGAGCCGGGGTCCACCAGCGCGTCGACCCGGTCCCGTGGCAGCAGCTTCCCGCGGGCGGCGTGGCGCTCGCGGGCGCGCTCGCCGCCCCCGAGCGACGCCCGGGCGAGCTGCGCTCGGAGGTCGGCGACCAGGGCTTCGTGCGCGGCGGCGTGGCGCTGGAACGTCTCGGAGGCCGGGTCGGCCTTGGATTCGAGGACCACGCTCATGCGCCGGCCCTGACCGCCCAGGACGCGTCACAGGCGCTGCAGCCGTAGACGGTGACCTCGTCGCTGACGTCTTCGGTGACGCCGGTGCGGTCGGCGCCGCAGACCGGGCAAGGGGGCATCGACGTGTCTGCCATACCGGTCAAGCGTAGAGCGCGTCGCGCGGTTGTCGGTCGGCCGGGAGTGGTACTAGTCATTTCTCGTCATCTCCAGCCGGTTGCGCCCGGACCCTGCCGCGGGCTGGAGAAGGCGCCCGGCACGCCCCCGGCAGTCGCGGGGGCGTGCCGGATCCTTGATCTAGCCGGTCCCGATCGGCAACCTGCGCCCGTGCGATGCCCCTGCGCCCGGCGGTCCGTCGCGGTCCTCTGCGCCGTCGCGCTCTGGCTGCCCGCCTGCTCGTCGCCCGCAGCCACCCCGGAACCGGCCGCCGCGGCGACGCCGCGCCGTACCGCCCGCGGGCCGGTCTCACCGACGGCGAGCCTCACGGCGGACCCGGCCTCGCCCACCGCCCCGGCCACCCACGACCGCGCCACCCACGACGG
>JACCXR010000547.1 GCA_013696915.1 Euzebyaceae bacterium | reverse complement strand
GACGGCAGCCAGCGGGAATGACAGGAGCGACAACCGTGTCAACGTGTGGCAAGTGCAAGTCCAGCGACCTGGTCCAGATCGAGCTCACGCCGGTCGGCAGGTCCGTCCGGTTCTCGACGTGCAGGGCATGCGAGCACCGCTGGTGGACCACCGCCGACGGTGACGTGGCCCTCGAGCTGCGCGACGTCCTCGACCTGGTGGCTGCGGCGTAACGCGAGGCCGCGCCCGAGAATACGGCGCCGGGGCCGCGGTGCGCGGGTCCGGCGCCGTTCCAATGTTCCTCTGTGGAGCTGATCGCTGACGCTTCGCTCGCGGGCTCGCGTCGCTCCTTTGAGCGACTGGTAGGGGTCGCTGACGCTTCGCTCGCGGGCTCGCGTCGCTCCTTGAGCGACTAGGATCGCCTCACCGTCCGACAAGTGGGGAGTCCGGCCGATGGAGCACCTCGCCGAGATCGTCAAGGCGTACGACATCCGGGGCGTGGTGCCGGAACAGCTCAATCCAGAGGTCGCCGAGGCGCTCGGCAGGGCCGCTGCCGTGGAGCTCCAGGGCGCGGCCGTCATCGTCGCGCGGGACATGCGGCCCTCCGGCGTCGACCTCGCCGAGGCGTTCATGCGCGGGGTCCGGGCGCAGGGCGTCGACACGATCGACATCGGGCTCGCCTCGACCGACCTCCTCTACTACGCCTCCGGACGGCTCGGCCACCCCGGCGCGATGTGGACGGCCAGCCACAACCCGGCCGCCTACAACGGCCTGAAGCTGTGTCGCGCCGGGGCCGAGCCCGTCTCGCTCGACACCGGCCTCGCCCAGATCCGCGACCGCGCGCTGCACGGCGACTTCCCCGCCGAGGACGCCCCGGGCGGTCACCGGACCGCCGACCTCATTGGCGAGTACGCCGAGCACGTCCGCGGGTTCATCGACGTCGGGGCGGTGCGGCCCCTGAAGGTGGCCGTCGACGCGGCCAACGGCATGGCGGGACTGGTCGTCCCGCCCGTCTTCGACGATCTGCCCGTCGAACTGGTGCCGCTCTACTTCGAGCTCGACGGGACCTTCCCGAACCACCCCGCCAACCCGATCGAGGCCGAGAACCTCGTCGACCTCCAGAAGACCGTGCTCGACCACGGCTGCGACCTCGGCCTGGCGTTCGACGGTGACGCCGACCGCATGTTCTGCGTCGACGAGCAGGGCCGGCCGGTGCCGCCGTCGCTGGTGACCGCGCTCATCGCCCGCACCCTGCTCGATCGCAACCCCGGGTCCACGATCCTCTACAACCTCATCACGTCCCGGGTGGTGCCGGAGACCGTCGAGGCCGCCGGGGGCCACGCCATCCGGACCAGGGTCGGGCACTCGTTCATCAAGGCCCTGATGAAGGACACCGGCGCGGTGTTCGCGGGCGAGCACTCTGGCCACTACTACTTCCGCGACAACTTCCGGGCCGATTCGGGACTGATCGCCGCCGTGATCCTCCTCGAAGCGCTGTCCGACGCGGGCGGCACCCTCTCCGAACTGCTCGCCCCCTACGACCGCTACGTCCAGTCGGGGGAGATCAACACGCAGGTCACCGACCAGGCGGCCGCCACCGAACGGGTGGCGCAGGCCTTCGCAAACGAGGGCGAGGCCGACTGGGCCGACGGGCTCACCGTCACCGGCGACGGCTGGTGGCTGAACCTGCGGCCGTCGAACACCGAGCCGCTCCTGCGCCTGAACGTCGAAGCCGACGACACCGTGACGATGGAGTCGGTGCGCGACCGCGTGCTCGGCCTCGTCCGCGTCTAGAAAGAGGTTCGCCCGATGGCCGTCGACGCCGAACTCATCAAGCTGCTCGTCTGCCCGGCCTGCCACGGCGAGATCGAGTACAAGGACCGCCGCAACCTCATCATCTGCACGCAGTGCGGGCTGCACTACCCCGTGCGCGACGACATCCCGGTCATGCTGATCGACGAGGCGACGCGGCCGGAGAAGCGCGGGGCACGGTAGTGGACCTCGACGACCCCGCCCGCTTCGGCCAGGTCGATCGCAGCAACGCCCTCGCCGACGTGGAGGCGACCGCCGCCCAGTGGACCGCGGCCCGCGCCACGGCGGTCGCCAGGGCCGACCTCGACGGCATCGACGTGGTGCTCGTCCTCGGGATGGGCGGATCCGGGATCACCGGCGACGTCGTCGCGGTCCTCGCCCGCGACACGCTCGGCGTCCCGGTCATCGTGCACCGCGGCTACGGGATACCGGGATGGGCCGGCCCGCGCACCCTCGTGCTCGCCGTCTCGCACTCCGGCGGCACCGAGGAGACCCTGTCCGGCGCCGAGGCTGCCTTCCGGCGCGGCTGCCGGGTCACGGCGATCACCAGCGGCGGGCGGTTGGGGGCGCTGTGCGACGAGCACGGCGCGGCCTGGGTCGGCGTGCCAGCGGGCGGCCAGCCCCGCCACAGCCTCGGGTGGCTCGCCGTGCCGGCGCTGGGACTCCTCGGCCTCGACGGGGGGCTGGACGAGGCGGTGGCGGTGCAGGCGCGCCTGGCGGCGGCGTGGGGGCGTGACGTGCCCGCGGCGGACAACCCGGCGAAGAAACTGGCGCAGCGGATCGCCGCCGGCGCGGTGGTGGTGGCCTGCGGAGGGCTCGGCGTCGGCGCGCTCGCCGCCTACCGGCTGAAGTGCCAGCTGAACGAGAACGCTGAGCTGCCCGCCTTCGCCTCCGCCCTGCCCGAGCTCGACCACAACGAGGTCGTCGGGTGGGGGCGGCCCTCGCCGCTGACCGGCGCCGCCGGGATCGTGTGGTTCACCGACGCCGCCGGTGAGCACCCCGGCGTCGGGCGGCGGGTCGAGATCACCGACGGGCTGGTGCGCGACCGGGTGTCCTGGACCGAGCCGGTGCCCGCCCGCGGCGAGGCCAAGCTCGCGCGGCTGGCCTCCCTCGTGCTGTTCGCCGACCTCGTCAGCGTCTACACCGCGATCGCGCTCGACCGCGATCCCACCCCGATCGCCCTCATCGACGCGCTGAAGGAGCAGCTCGCGGCGGCCGACGGCGCGGGCGGCGCGGTGTGAGCGTGGCGCTGCGGGCCGCCGTCGGTGACCTCGCGCCGCGGGTGCTCGTGACGCTCGGGTCGGGTCTGGGAGGCCTCGCCGACGAGGTGGCCGACGCGACATCCCTCGATTTCGGCGACATCGGACTGCCAGGCCCGACCGTCCCCGGCCATGCCGGCCGGCTGATCGCCGGCACGCTCGCGGGGGTGCCGGTGCTCGTCCAGCAGGGCCGGGTCCACCTCTACGAGGGGGTGCCCGGCCGCGACGTCGCAGCGTGCGTGCGCGCCGCCGCCGAGGTCGGCGTCCGGACCTTCCTGGTGACCAACGCCGCCGGCGGTCTGCGCACCGAGCAGCACCCGGGCGACCTGCTGCTGATCGCCGACCACCTGAACCTCACCGGCACGAATCCGCTGGTCGGCAGCGCGACCTTCGTGGACATGGCCGCCGCGTACGACCCCGACCTGCGGGCGCACGCCCACGCCGCGGCCGGCGACGCCGGCGAGCGGCTCACAGAGGGCGTCTACGCGGGCCTCCTCGGTCCGGCCTACGAGACGCCGGCGGAGGTGCGGATGCTGCGGGCGCTCGGCGCCGACGCCGTGGGCATGTCCACCGTCCTCGAGGTCATCGCTGCGCGCGCCGCCGGGCTCCGCGTCATCGGCTTCTCGCTGATCACCAACGTCCACCGCGAGGGCGGGACGCCGACCGACCACGCCGAGGTCCTCGAGGCCGGCGCCACCGCGGGTCCGCGCCTGGCGGCCGTCGTGCGGGCACTGCTCCCGCGCCTGTAGGCGCGGACGCGGGATGCCTGCGGCAGGAGGGTGGCAGTGGGGGACCATGGAGATTCCGTTCCACCAGTGGAGGGGTCATGCGCAGGAAGGTTGACTCGTCAGGGCGGCTCGTGATCCCGGCCCGCTTCCGGCGGCAGCTTGGGGTCGCGGACGGCGGAGGCGAGGTGGAGTTGATCGACACGCCCGACGGTGTGCTGCTGCGCCACATCGGCCCGCTCGTGCCCCGGCGAGACGCGCGGGGCCTGGCGGTTGTGGAGTTGGGTCGGCCGGTGACCAACGGTGAGGTGGTTGCCGCGGTCACGGCAGACCGCGAATCCCGCGATGTGCTGCCCTACCCCGGCAGGTCGTAGGCGCGGACGACGATCTCCTCGATGACCGTGCGCGGCGCCGCGAGGTCGCCGAGTGCGTCCGCGGCCCACCCGCGGGTGGCGGCCGCGGCGCGGCGGCGCGTCTCCGGCGTGACGGTCCAGGTGCGGGAGAAGATCCCGGCCTCCAGCTCGGCGATCACCGACTCCGGGCTGCGGTGCTGCTCCACCCGGACCGGGGCGAGGAGCCGCCGCCGTGCCCCACGCGCCTCCAGCAGGCCGTCGAGCTCCTCGGCATCTCGCATCCCCGGGTAATCGGGCAGATCCGCCTCGGCGGCGAAGCGGGCGCCGACCGCGTCCTGAACACCCTGCGAGGCGCCGCCGGCGTCGACCAGCAGCAGCCCGCTCGGGCGCACGACGCGCACGAGCTCGGCGACGGCCCGCCGCCACTGCGGGACGAGGTGGAGCACGTGCACGGCCAATGCAGCCCCGAAGCGTCCCGGACCGAAGGGCAGCGCCGCGACGTCCGCGCGCGCCAGTGGGAAGGGGGCGCGTCCGCCCGCGTTGCGGACCAGCCGCGACAGCATCGGCGCCGACAGATCCACCCCCGCCATCGGCAGTTCCCGGCGGGCGAGCGGCAGCGCGATGCGGCCCGTCCCGACGCCGATCTCCAGGCACCGCCCGCGACCCGTGAGCTCCGCGGCGAGGGCCTCGGTGAACGTCCGCGCGGCGTCGTCTGGCAGGGCACGCGTGCGGTCGTAGCAGTCGGCGACCGCGTCGAAGCTGGTGGACCGCTGCGCCTCCGCCATCGCCGATACCCTACGCGCCTTCGTCGTCCGGCCGACCGGGCGTTACGCTGGCCGTCGCCCGCCCGCCCCGCTCGAAGCAGGAGACCACTCAGCCATGCCCGAACTGCCCGCGCACGACGTCGCCGACCTCGCCCTCGCCCCGACCGGGAAGGCCAGGATCGAGTGGGCGGAGCGGTCGATGCCCGTCCTTCGAGCGATCCGCGAGCGGTTCCAGCGGGAGCGCCCGCTGGAGGGGCAGCGCATCGCGGCCTGCCTCCACGTCACGACCGAGACGGCGAACCTCGTGCGGACCCTCGCCGCCGGCGGCGCCGACGTCACCCTGGTCGCGTCGAACCCGCTGTCGACCCAGGACGACACCGCCGCGGCGCTCGTCGCCGAGTACGGCCTGTCCACCTTCGCGATCCGCGGTGAGGACCACGAGTCGTACTACCGGCACATCGACGCGGCGCTGGACCGGCAGCCGACCATCACCATGGACGACGGCTGCGACCTCGTGAACCGGCTGCTGTCGCAGCGGCCGGACCAGGCCGACGGCGTCCTCGCCGGCACCGAGGAGACCACCACCGGCGTGATCCGCCTGCGCGCGATGGAGAAGGCCGGCGCGCTGCGCTACCCGATCGTGGCCGTGAACGACACCCCCACCAAGCACCTGTTCGACAACCGCTACGGCACGGGCCAGTCCACCCTCGACGGCATCATCCGCTCGACCAACGTCCTGCTCGCGGGCAAGGTCGTCGTCATCGCCGGCTACGGCTACTGCGGCCGGGGGGTCGCGAGCCGCGCGAAGGGCCACGGCGCCGACGTGGTGATCACCGAGGTCGACCCGATCCGCGCGCTGGAGGCCGCGATGGAGGGCTTCCGGGTCCTGCCGATGGCCGACGCCGCGGCGGTCGGCGACGTGTTCGTGACCGTGACCGGCAACACGTCCGTGCTGCGCACCGAGCACTTCGAGGCGATGAAGGACGGCGCGATCGTCTGCAACTCGGGCCACTTCGACGTCGAGATCGACATCCCGGCGCTGGAGAAGCTCACGACCGCCAGGCGTCAGGTGCGCGCCAACGCCGAGGAGTTCGAGCTCGCCGACGGCCGGCGGATCGTCCTCCTCGCCGACGGGCGCCTGGTGAACCTTGGTGCGGCCGAGGGCCACCCCGCCGCGGTCATGGACATGTCCTTCGCCGACCAGTCGCTGGCCGTCGAGTGGCTGGTGCGCAACGCCGGAACGCTCGAGACCCGCGTCTACGACGTGCCGCTCGACATCGACGCCGACGTCGCCCGCCTGAAGCTCGCCGCGATGGGCCGCACGATCGACACCCTCACTTCCGAGCAGGAGCGCTACCTCACCAGCTACGACCTCGGGACGTGACCCTGGAGCAGCTGGAGGCTGTCCTGCGGGACCGCCTCGACCACCCGCCCGCAGGGTCGTACTCGGTGACGCTGCTGTCCGACCCCGAGCGGGCGCAGCGCAAGATCATGGAGGAGGCCTTCGAGCTGTGCCTCGAGCTCGGACGGCCCGAAGTCGACCCGGCCCGCACGGCCGAGGAGGCCGCCGACGTGCTCTTCCACGTCCTCGCCGGGCTGGTCGGCGCCGGCGTGGGCCTCGAGCGCGTCATGGACTCACTGGAACGGCGGCGCCGGTGAGCGCCCGCGTCGGGGTGCCGTCGAAGGGCCGCCTGCGCGACGAGTGCCTGAGCCTGCTCACCAGCGCCGGCTACACGACCGGGATGCTCCACGGCGCCGGGTCGATCGCGACGGTCGGCCCGCTGGAGATGATCGAGATGCGGCCGCGCGACGCCGCCGCCGCGCTGGCCGCCGGGCAGCTCGACGCGGCGTTCCTCGCGACGGACATCATCGCGGAGTCCGAGCTCGAGGACCTGCCGGCGCTGCCGCTCGGCTTCTCGCGCTCCGATCTCGTGCTCGCCTCGCGCGACGACGACGGACGGACCGGCGCCGCCGACCTCCACGGGGCCGTCGTCGCGACGCATCTGCCCCGGCTCACCGAGCGCTTCTTCGCCGGCAAGGGGATCGACGTCACGGTCGTCGCGATGGGCGGGTCGCTGGAGGGCGTGTGCGCCGCCGGCCTCGCCGACGCGATCGTGGACCTGCGCGAGACCGGCACCAGCCTCATGACCAACCGGCTGCGGGTGCTCGAGGTCATCCGGCCCTGTGAGGCCCTGTTCGTCCACCGGCCCGACGTCGCGCCGCTGTACGACCTCATCCTGCGGGTGGACGCGGTCCTGTCCGCTCGCCGCCACCGCTACGTCATGCTCCATGTGCCCCGCGAGCGCCTCGACGACCTGCGTGCGGTCTTCCCGGGTCTCGCCTCGCCGACCGTGCTGCCGCTCGCGGGCCGGGACGACCTCGTCGCCGTGCACTTCGTCGTGCGCAACGGCGACCTGTGGGCCCGGCTCGGCGACCTCCGCGCGATGGGGGCGACCGGCATCGTCGCGCTCACGCCCCAGGCCCTCTTGCCGTAGCTGCCCGGCACCCGGCCGTCGCTGCCCCTGCGGCCGGCGGCCGGCTGCGGCCTGCCCGGGCTACCCGGGGGTGAGGACGAGCTTGCCGAACACGTCCCCGGCGGCCATGCGGGCGTAGGCGGCCGCGGCGTCGGCCAGCGGCATGGTGGTGTCGATCGCCGGGCGGACGCCGGTGGCGCTCAGCATGCGGAGCAGGTCGACGAGTTCCGCCCTGGTGCCCATGGTCGAACCGACGACGCGCAGCTGGCGGTAGAACACGCGCCGGAGGTCGGCGGGCGGGTCCGCACCGGTGGTCGCGCCCGCGACGACGACGACGCCGCCGGGGTCGAGGCAGCGCAGGGAGTGCGCCCAGGTCGCGGCGCCGACGGTCTCCACCACGCCGTCGACGCGCTCGGGCAGGCGGGCGCCGGACTCGAACACCTCGTGAGCGCCGAGGTCGAGGGCCTGCCGGCGCTTGTCCTCCGAGCGGCTCGTGGCGTAGGTCTTCATCCCCGCGGCCCGCGCCAGGGCGATCGCCGCGGTCGCCACGCCGCCCCCGGCACCCTGGACGAGCACTCGCTGGCCCGGGCGCAGCCCGCCCTGGACGAACAGCATCCGGTACGCGGTCAGCCACGCCGTGGGCAGGCACGCAGCCTCGGCGAACGACAGCTCCGGCGGCTTGTCGACCAGGTTCGCCGACGGCACCACCACCACCTCCGCGTGGGTGCCGTCGTAGCGCTCCGAGAGGATCGAGGCGTCCCCGTCCTCCTCCTCGACGACGGCGTGCACGACGACCTCGCGGCCGTCGGAGGTCACGCCCGCGGCGTCGCAGCCGAGCACGATCGGCAGCCGCTCGGGCGGGACCCCGACGCCCCGCAGCGTCCACAGGTCGTGGTGGTTGAGTCCGGCGGCCCGGACGTGCACGACCTCCCAGCCGGGCGGCGGCAACGGGGACGGCCGCTCCCCGAGCTCGAGGCCGGACAGCGGGTCGTCGTCGGAGAAGCGGGCGGCGGTGACAGCGAGCATGCGGGCAGACTACCGGGGGCGGTTGCGGCGAGCGCCGGCAGCGCCGAAGGTGGGGCCGTGGACGCCACCGAGCTCTTCGCCGTCCGCTGGGTGGAGCCGGAGGACGGCGGCCCGGCCGTGCGGCTCCTCGACCAGACCGCGCTGCCCGAGCGCGTCGAGATCCTCGACTGCCGCGACGTCAGCACGCTCGCCGTGGCCATCCGCGCGCTGCGCGTCCGCGGCGCGCCCGCGCTCGGGGTCGCCGGCGCCTACGGCGTGGTCCTCGGCGCCCTTGTCGACGGCGACGCCGCCGGGGCCGCGGCGACCCTGACG
>JACCXR010000522.1 GCA_013696915.1 Euzebyaceae bacterium | reverse complement strand
CGTCGATGTGGTCGGCGACCGTGTTGTCAGGTGCCCCGGCGGATTGCTGCGCCGGGGCCCCCTCAGAACCGTGCTTGCCCGTTGCCGCGCACACGGCTCAATCAAGTTGTCGGGGGCAGCCAGGGTTTGTCGGTCATGGCGTCGCGCAGGGCGGCCAGGACGTGGACGCGGTGCTCGCGGTTCTTCCGCTGGGAGAACGAGATCGACGGCGGCTCCCGACGCCGGTAGCGCGGCGGGGATGCGCTCGCTGCGCCGCCCGCCGCCCGCCGTAAGTGTCCCCCGGCCGCGGTCCGCGACCGAGGAGGATGTCGGCCCCCATCCGCCAGCTGGTCGTCCGGTGCGACGTCGCGCAGATCGGCGCGAGCGGCGCCAACGGCGACTCGCTGTATCAGCGGGCGGGTCGGCCGCCTCGTCTGATATGCGGTGGCAGCACATAGCCGGCCCTGTCCGTGCTCCAGGCAGCACAGGGGCTTGTACGCCGCTCGGCGGTGGTCGCAGGATCAAGTCCGGCGGACGAGCGGCCATGCGGGCGGGCCGTGGACGGGGAGGTCGCGCTCTCGTGCCCGCAAGCCGGGAGCGCGCGGATGGAAAGGGCGGAACGATGACCACTTCGCTGACGCGGGCCCGGCTGGCCTGGATGCTCGCGCTGACCCTGTTCCTGACGGGCCTCGCCGGGGCGGCGCCGCCGCCCGCGCAGGCCCATGCCGCCTGCACGGTGCCGTTCACCGGCAACATCCGCGGCACTTCCGTGAGCTTCGACCAGTGCCTGGACCGGGCGTTCACGCACAACGGCACGAACCTCCGCATCCACGTGTACTACACCGAGAACACCACGACGAACGCGGCGCACGCCCTGGCCGACGCCGACGACGCTGCCGGCAACAACCTCAACGCGGTCGCGGTCGCCGCGGAGGCCGAGGCGGCGTTCCGCTTCTACCGGGACCGCAACCTCGACGTGGCCGGCGCCGGCAACGACGAGCTGATCGTGCTGATCGGCGAGGACCCGCGCCTGGGCGGCGTGAACTACCCGAACCAGATCTACCTCGACGACGAGGCCGTCGACAACAACGACGTGCTCAACAAGCGCCTGCTCGCCTTCCACGAGGTCATGCACCTGGTGCAGGACAAGTACGACAACGGCGGCGTCGGCTGGCAGGCCTGGTACGGCGAGGGCATCGCGCGGGCGATCGAGGACCGGGTCGACGCCCCGCTGGACGCCGACACCGGCCACCTGTTCATCCCGGAGGTCAACGGCCACCTCGCGAACGACGGCGAACGGACGGGCGACTTCCTGAGCCAGAGCTACCGGACCGTGCTGTGGTGGACGTGGCTGATGGACCGCTACCGCGCCACGGGCGAGGGCGACCCCGTCGTCGGCTGGCAGGCGCTGCGCGACTTCTACGTCGAGCTCAACAGCGACACGAACCAGCTGACCGCGACCCAGGACTTCATCGCAAGCCGGGGCAGCACGTTCGCCCGCGACTTCATCGACTACTCGCTGTCGCTGTACACCTACCGGTTCAACCCCGCGGACGAGCGTCTCACCTACCTGGACAACGAGATCCGCACGGCCACGACCGGCCTGTCCGGGCACACCGTCCTCACCGGCGGCCCGGCCTTCGGCACGGTCAGCGCGACGATGAACCCGCGCTCCAGCCGCTACTACGAGTTCAACCCCGCAAGCCAGTGCGACTACACCTCGTTCACCTTCAACGGCAACGGCCGGGCGTACGGCTTCAGCGTGGTCACCGTCGACGGCGGCAACCTCATGAACCGGTGGACCAGCCAGTCGGCGACCTGGGCGCGGACCGTGCGGACCGCGGACCTCGACCGGATCGCCGGCGTCGTCACCTCGGTCGACCAGTCGGGCCCCGTCACCGTCGGCCGCGGCTGCGTCACGCCGACCATCAACATCGCCCGGCCGACCACCGCGGCGTACGCGATCGCCGGTCGCGCCAGCGCGCCCCGCAGGTTCATCGTGCGCGCCGAGGTCCGCGGGCAGGACGGCAGCGCCGTCGCCGGCCTCGCCAGGGAGAACTTCACCGTCCAGGTCACCCCGCCGGGCGGCAGCCCGATCACCGCGAACGTGTTGAACGCCGCGTACGTCCAGGACGACTACTGGCTCCTGGTGCAGGCGCCCAACGCCACCGCCGGCGCGCTGCAGGGCGAGTTCCACGACCTCACCGTGCGGCTCGGCACCGCGACCGACAGCGAGAGCGACGCGCTGCTCTACGTCGAGCGGCTGCAGGACACCGTCATCGTGCTCGACCGTTCCGGCTCCATGGCGGAGGCGAACAAGATCGGAGCGGCGCGCAACGCCGCGCGGCTGTTCACCAACGAGCTGTCCCCCAACGACCAGGGCGGGTACGTGGCGTTCGACCAGGACCCGTACCTGCGCCGGCCGCTGGCGAACATCGGCACCGGGACGAACCGCGCCGACATGCGCAACGCCATCGCCGCCGAGACGCCGGGCGGCGCGACCTCGATCGGCGACGGCATGCGGGTCGCCGCCGAGGAGGAGGCCGCCCGCGGCGTGTCCGGCAACGTCTGCAACTTCATCCTGCTCTCCGACGGGTTCGAGAACTCCCCCGACCTGTGGGCCGACGTCCAGGCGGGCGTCGTCGACAACGGCTGCGCCCACCACGTCGTCGGCTTGGGGCCGGCCGCGAACGAGACGCTGCTGCAGCAGATCGCCGCGGCGGGGCCGGGCGGCAGCTACGACTACGCCGACGTGGGTGGCGGCGTGCCGATCGGCAAGACGACCTTCGCCCAGGCCGGGACCCTCGCGTGGGAGAACAACCTCAGCCGCGTCTACGACTACAAGGCCACCAGGGCCGCCGGACGGCAGCGGATCTTCTCCGCCGCCGGGGAGGGCGAGCCGCCGCCGCCCATCATCCGCAAGGCGTTCCAGGCCCTGAACTCCCACGAGTTCTTCGTCGACGACACCAGCGAGACGCTGGTCGTCGCGGTCGCGTGGCAGGGTGAGCAGGAGAGTGCCGAGATCCGGTTGCTCGACCCGGACGGCAACCCCGTCCCGGACCTGTTCGCCCGCTTCGACGGCACGAACATCGTCTTCGAGGTCCCCGAGCCAGCTGCCGGTCGCTGGGTCCTCGAGGCCGACATGCCGCAGGACTACTACGTCGCTGCCAGCGCCCTCACCGCCTACGAGCTGCAGCTGTTCACGGGCGCCCCGATCGCCACGCTCGAGCAGGGCGTGGAGGTTCCGCTGATCGCGATGTTCGCCGGCGACGGCGTGCCCCTGCCAGGGGCGTCGGTCCAGGCGACCGTCACCGATCCCTCGGGTCAGCGCCGGGCGGTCACCCTGTTCGACGACGGCAACCACGACGACGGCGACCCCGACGACGGGGTGTACGCCGGCCGCTACACCGCGACCTCGCTGGGCGAGCTCACGCAGCTCGACCCCTCCGCGGTCACCGACGGCGAGGAGCCGGTCGAGGTGGGGTCCTACCTCGTCGAGGTGCGCGGCGTGCTCGACGACATCGTGCGGGAGGCGCAGGAGAGCTTCGCCCTCGACGGCGCCGCCGACGGGGACGGCGACGGGCTCCCGGACCTCTGGGAGACCGTGAACGGACTGGATCCCACGACCCCGGACGCCGACGGCGACGCCGACCGCGACCGGCTGAGCAACCGCTGCGAGTTCGAGGTCGGCACGCGTCCCGACGTCAGCGACACCGACGGCGGCGGCGAGGCCGACGGCAGCGAGGTCGCGCAGGCGCCGGCCGGCGTGCGCTGCACCCTCGGGGACCGGGACCCGTTCGACCCGGCCGACGACCGGATCGGGCCGCTGGACTCGGTGGTCGTCTCACCGGAGGCCGAGCCCGACGGCACGCCGTTCATCGTCGTGCGCTGGGGTCCGCCCGAGCGGGGCGAGCTCGTCTCCGTCGACCTCTACCGCCGGGCGACCGACCCCGACGGCGCGGTCGTCCAGGACTGGACGCTGATCGGCGACGACCTTCCGGGGTTCACCTACATCGACTTCGACGTCGCCGACGGGCTGACCTACGCCTACGAGGTCGTGCCCACCGTCCGCGACGCCGACGGCAACCCGTGGGAAGGTCAGGCGGTGCCGGCGGAGCCCGTCACGGCGAGCACCGACCCGTACGAACCATCGGGCACCGTTCTCATCAACAACGGGGACGTGTCGACGGCCAGCACGATCGTCACGCTGACGCTCTCCGCGGACGACGTGCTGCCCGACGAGGAGGCGGGTCCGGCCACGCCGATCCCGGGCACCCCGACCGAGGACCTCGAGATGCGGCTGTCGAACACCCCGGACTTCGCAGACGCCGAGTTCGAGCCGTTCCGCCCGGTCGTCGAGGGCTGGGACCTCGGCGACGTGCCGCCCGGCGGCACGGCCACCGTGTACGTCCAGTTCCGCGACGCCGCCGGCAACGTCGGCAGCGACGGCCTGGGCATGGTCGACACGATCGTCTACGACCGCCAGCGGTTCCGGGGAGCGGACCGCATCGAGACGGCGGCGATTATCGCCGAGAGCAGCTTCGCGAGCGCGGAGACCGCCCTGATCGCCCGTGCCGACAACTTCCCCGACGCGCTGTCCGGCTCCTACCTCGCCGGGCAGCTGGACGCCCCGCTGCTCCTGACGAACACCGGCTCGCTGCCGGCGGCGACCGCCGAGGCGCTGGCGGACCTCGGCGTGCGCAACGTGATCCTGCTCGGAGGGACCGCGGCGATCTCGCCCACGGTCGAGGACGCGCTGGACGACACCTACGACGTCGAGCGCATCGGCGGTCCCGACCGCTACGCGACGGCGGCGCTGATCGCACGGCGGGCCGGCAACGTCATCGGCCAGCTCGACGGCCGTCCGACGGCCTTCGTGGCGAGCGGCGCGAACTTCCCCGACGCGCTCGTCGCCGGGGGGCCGGCCTACGACCAGCAGTTCCCCCTGCTGCTCACCCCGCCGGGAGACGTCGCCGCGCCGACGGCGGAGGCGCTGGATGCCCTGGGGATCACCCAGGTGATCGTCCCCGGCGGCTCGGCCGCGGTCTCCGAGCAGGTCACCGACGACCTGCAGGGCGACGGCCTGGAGGTCATCCGGGTTGCCGGCGCGGAGCGGACGCAGACCGCTGCGCTGCTCGCCGACTTCGCCCTGGAGCGGCTGGGATGGACCGCGATGCACGCGAACGTCGCGCGCGGCGACGCGTTCCCGGACGCGCTCGCGATGGGCC
>JACCXR010000519.1 GCA_013696915.1 Euzebyaceae bacterium | reverse complement strand
TCAGGGCGCACCGGTCGTCCAGCGGAAGCACGAGGAGCCGACATGAGCCGCACCCGAGCCGCCCACCGCCCGCGTGCGGCGCTAATCCTGGTCACCGTCCTGGCGGTTGCCCTGGCCGGTCTGCCGTCGGCGGCGGCGTTGCCCGTGGAGGCGCCGCGCCTGACCAACCTCGACCACCTCGACTTCCTCACCGACCGGGTCGACCCGCCCGAGCAGGACGGCCACACGACCTACCGCGAGCAGGACGAGCCGGCGCTCGGGTTCCTCTGGACCTACGCCGAGCCGGTCGGGGACGGCACCTACCGGCGTCTCGGCGGAGGTGACTACGACCCGGAGACCGACACCTGGGGGCAGGGCGCGTTCAACGCCGACGACGTCAGCCGCGCGGCCGTCGTGTACCTCCGACACTTCGCCCAGTTCGGCGACGAGTCGAGCCGTGAGCAGGCGTACGAGCTGCTCCGCGGACTCGCCTACCTCCAGACCGCCACGGGGGAGAACCGGGGCAACGTCGTGCTGTGGATGCAGCCCGACGGCACCCTCAGCCCCGTCGTCGAGGGTGACCTCGAGGGGCTGCCCTCCGACTCGGACGTCACCTACTGGCTGAACCGCACCATCTGGGCGTTCGGCGAAGGCTACGAGGTCTTCGCCGGCGTCGACCCGGCGTTCGCCGCGTTCCTCGCCGAGCGGCTCGACCTCGCCGTCGACGCCCTCGACCGCCAGCTGCTCGGGCCCGACTACGGGACCTTCCAGACGGTCGACGGCCTGGAGTGGCCGGCGTGGATGATCCAGGACGGTGCCGACGCCTCGTCCGAGGCGGTGTACGGGCTGTCCGCCTACGTCCGGTCGGGCGGCGGGGCAGCGGCCAGGCGCGCACTGGAGCAGCTGTCGGAGGGCATCGCCCTGATGCAGCTGGGGGACGCCGACACCTGGCCGTTCGGCGCGCTGATGCCCTGGACGCAGTCGCGGTCGGTGTACCACTCGTGGGCGGCGCAGATGGCGGGGGCGCTCGCGACCGCCGGCACGGTGCTCGGCGACGACGCGCTGATCGGCTCGGCCGTCGGCGAGGTCGGCCGGCTCACCCCGCACATGCTCGCGCAGGGGGGTCCGGATCACGAGTGGCTCCCCGCGCCGGTCAACAAGGTGCAGATCGCGTACAGCGCGGACGCCCAGCTCCAGGGGCTGCTGCGGACCGGCGAGGCCGCCGGCCGGGAGGGCTTCACCGACCTCGCCGGCATCGCGGCCGCCTGGTACTTCGGCAACAACCCGGCCGAGGTCCCGATGTACGACCCCGCCACCGGGCGGACCTTCGACGGCATCGAGCAGGACGCGCCTGCAGGGGAGCCGCAGCGGGTGAACGTCAACTCCGGAGCGGAGTCCACCATCCACGGCCTGCTGTCGATGCTCGCCCTCGACGCCCACCCGGACGTCGCCGCGGCGGCCCGCATCGCCACCCGCGTCGACCACGTGACCTACGCCTACGTCGAAGCCGAGAGCGGCGCGCTCGCCGGCGACGCCGAGGTGGTCGTCCCCGCGAGCCAGTGGACCGGCGAGTCGCTGTGGAGCGGCAATGCCTACGTCGAACTCCGCCAGGGCGGCAGCGTGACCATCGACGTCGACCTGCCCGTGACCGACCGCTACCTGCTCTACCCGGTGCTCGATCGACAGCAGCTCGACCCCGGCCAGGTGGTGACGAGCCACACCCTCGGCGGGGTCTTCGCCGGGCTGGTCGACCACGGCGGCGCGGGCGCTGCGGGCATCACCCCGACCGCGGGATACCTCGACGTCGCCGACACCCGCACCGTCGACGTCGTCGGCGCCGGCCCGACCACGACCGTGGCGACGAACGTCCACCCCTACGGGCGGGGCTTGCCGGCACGGCTGGACTCCGTGCTGGTCCAGCCCGAGGTGGAGTGGCTGGTCCTCGCCGGCGAGGACGGCGAGGGGCAGGCGCTGCTGCGCAGCTTCGCCCTCGACGTCCAGACACGCACGGTCACCCTGCCGGGCATGGACTCCGGCGTCGCCCGCGCCTACGACACCGGCGGGCGGCTGGTGACGACCACGCCGCTGGACGGCGAGGAGGTCACTGTGCCGGTCGAGCCGGGCGGGTTCACGATCGCGGGGACGGACGTCGGCGAGGCGGCGGCGCCCGCTTCGGTGCTGTCGGTGGCCGGCGCCGACCGGGTCGGGACGGCCGTCGCGGTGTCCCGGCAGACCCACGACCGCGCCGGCACGGTGGTCCTCGCCCGCGCCGACGTCTACGCCGACGCGCTCGCCGGCGCCCCGCTCGCGGCCGCCCTCGGCGCGCCGCTGCTGCTCACCGGCGGTGGACGTCTGGACCAGGCCGTGGTCGCCGAGATCGACCGCCTCGGTGCACGGCGCGCCGTGCTGCTCGGCGGCACGGCCGCCCTGGGCGCCGGCGTCACCGGGGACCTCACCGCCGCGGGCCTGGACGTCGACCGGCTGGCCGGCGTCAATCGCTTCGCGACGGCCGCCCTCGTTGCCGCCGAGATGGGCGCCGCCGGGATGGGCGCCGCCGGGATGAGCGCCGCCGGGATGAGCGGCGCCGGGGTGGGCGGCGGCGAGGTGGTGCTCGCCGAGGGCGCGTCGTCGGACCCCGCCCGCGGCTGGCCCGACGCGCTCAGCGCGTCGGCTCTGGCGGCCTCCACCGGGCGGCCCCTGCTGCTGGTCGAGCGCGACCGGCTCCCGGACGAGACCGCGGCGGCCCTCTCCGCCGGGACCGACGTCACGATCGTCGGCGGGCCGACGGCGGTCGGCGCGGCGGTCGCCGCCGCGGTC
>JACCXR010000517.1 GCA_013696915.1 Euzebyaceae bacterium | reverse complement strand
GGACGGGGCCGTCGGTCCTGCCGGCGACGAGGTGCTCGGCAGCGGCCGGGGCCGCGGACGGCTGACCTCCGGTTGCTGCGCGACGGGCACCGGCGGCCGGGCGGCCGCGACGCTCACCACGAAGAGGCCGGCCCCTACGAGCAGGCCGGCGAGGAGGAGGAGCACGACCCGGAGCCGCATCAGCCGGAGCAGTCTACCGGCACGCCTCCGGTGGACCGCTTCCGGCAGCGACCCCCGGCGGGCGGTCGGGGATCAGCATTCCATGACGGTCGCTGCGCGACCGCCACACCCGAGGTCATGAGAATCGCCTCGGACGGGCCTCGGCGATTTACGTGTCAGGCCGGGACGAAGGTCGCCACCGTCTCGATGTGGGCGGTATGGCCGAACTGGTCGACGGGGACGGCGCGGGCGAGCCGGTAGCCGGCGCCCGCGAGCGCGCGGGCGTCCCTGGCCAGGGCCGCCGGGTCACAGGAGACGTACACGACCGCCCGCGCGCCGAGCCGGGCGAGGTGGGAGACGAGCTCGGGCCCGGCGCCCCGGCGGGGCGGGTCCAGCACCACGATGTCGACCGTGCGTCCCGACGCCGCCAGGCGGGTGACGGCGTCCTCGGCGGTGGATCGGACGACGGCGGCGCGCTCGCGCACGGGCCGGAGGTTCGTGCGCGCGTCGTCGCAGGCGACCTTCGACGACTCCACCGCGGTGACGTGCGCCCCGTCGGCGGCCAGGAACCGCGCGAACAGCCCGACGCCGGCGTACAGGTCGAGCGCCTGGTCGCCGGGACCTGCTCCTGCGGCCTCGCGGACGGCTGCCACCAGCGCCTCCGCACCTGCGGGTCCGGATTGGAAGAAGCTCGTCGGCGACACGCGAAAGGCGACGCCCGCGACGTGCTCGATCACCGCGGGCTCGCCGCGCAGAGCCACGGGCCGGCCCGCCCTGACGACCGCGACGGGGATGTCGCCAGCCGGCAGCGGCGGCAGCGCACCGGGCCCGGGCTGCAGCGTGATCGCCCGGCCGGCACCGTCCGAGCCGGTCCGCACCGACACCTCTGCCGCGCCCGCCCAGGCATCGCCGGCCGCGTCGCGCAGCGCCTGCGTCCCGTCGGTCAGCAGCAGGCACCGGTCGATCGGCACGACCGCGTGGCTGGCTGCGCGCCGGAACCCCAGCCGGCCGACGCCGTCCACGGCGAAGCGGGCCGAGGTCCGGTATCCCCGGAGCCAGCCGCTGCCGCCGGGCCGGACGGTCGAGGCGACCGGCGGGGAGGCGATGCCCCCCAGCCGCTGGAGCTGCTCGACGACGACCTGGCGCTTCATCTCGGCCTGGCGCTCCGGGCTGACGTGCTGCAGCTGACACCCGCCGCAGCGGTCGGGTCCGAAGTAGGGGCAGGGCGGCTCGACGCGGTCGGGGGACGGCCGGAGCACGGCGAGCACCTCGGCGCGGGCCCACCGGCGGCGGTGCTCGACGACGCGCACGCGCACGCGCTCGCCAGGGATGGCGTAGGCCACGAAGCAGGCCCGCCCGTCCGGCAGGCGTCCGACGGCTTCGCCTCCGTGGGTGAGGCCGGTCAGTTCGAGCTCGAGCTCGGGGTCGGGCGTCACCCGCCCGCTCTCTCCGGCACCCCGGAACACCGCCGCCCTCCGCCGGGTCGGCGGCGACGGCCGCAGTCGGCCGCCATCGGCATCGAACTCCACCCGGCAGTCACACCCCTCCGCGAGGCTCGTCGAGCGACGGAAGCCTAGAGCCAGCCGCCGAGGAGGTGGAAAGTCGAAGCGGCGACCACGCCGCGGCGGTGCCGGCGCCGAACCCATGGAAGACCACCGCCGCATCGTCGGCCCGGGCGCGGCGGCCCGGGCCGTCAGGTGCCACGTGCCGGGTGCAGTCGGCCCGGCGCTCCCCGAGACCCCGAGCCTCCACTCGGGGTCTCCGGGCGTTCCGGCCCGCCGCGACCGCCACCACCGCGTGCATGGCCGGGCGGCCCTCCCAGCAGGACGGCCCACTCACGCCCGGGCCGCGCCCGCACCGGCAGCCCCGCCCGCTCGAACGCCGCCTCCGCCTCGTGGCGGCGCTCCAGGCTCACGCCCGCGACGATCAGCGCGCCGCCCGGCCCGACCAGGGCGACCAGGGCTGGTGCGAGGAAGGCGACCGTGGCGGTGTCGAGGTTGGCGAGGACGACGTCGAAGCGGTCGCCTGCGACCGCCTCGACCGAACCGTGGCGCACGTCGATCTTCACCCCGTTGACGACCGCGTTGGCCCGCGCGGCCGCCACCGCCAGCGGGTCGGTGTCAAGGGCCACCGCCCGCGCCGCCCCCAGGCGCGCCGCGGCGATGGCGAGCAGCCCCGTCCCCGTGCCGACGTCGCAGACCGCGGCCCGGTCCAGAGCACGCTCCTGGAGCGCCGCGAGGCATCCCGCCGTGGTCTCGTGATGGCCGGTCCCGAACGCCTGCCCCGGCTCGATGACAAGAACGATGCCGTCCGCCGCCGGCGCGATCCACGGCGGGGTCACGGTGACGGCACCCACGGTGACCGGGGACAGACCCTCGCGCCACACGACGTTCCAGTCGCGGTCGGGGACCTCCTCCCAACGCCCGGTCAGGGGCAGATCGCCCGGCCGGTTCGCGAACCACAGCGCCGCCGCGCCGCCCTCCTCGCTGATGCCGAGCAGCCCGGGCGGGTCAAGCGCCCCCAGCCGCGCCACGACGGCCTCGGTGTCGAGGTGGGTCCGCAGGCACCACCAGACCAAGGCTGCTAGAGCCGGTAGTCGGCGAACTCCGCGCGCAGGACCCTCTTGTCGAACTTGCCGACGCTCGTCTTGGGGACCTCGTCGATGAAGACGACGTCGTCGGGGACCTGCCAGGCCGCGACATGCCCGCCGAGGTGGGCGAGCAGCTCGTCCTTCGTCACGGACTCGTCGGCCCGGACGACGCAGGCGAGCGGCCGCTCGCCCCACTTCGGGTGGGCCACGGCGATGACGGCGGCTTCGGTGACCTTCGGGTGGGTGATCAGGAGGTTCTCCAACTCGAGCGTCGAGATCCACTCGCCGCCCGACTTCACCAGGTCCTTGGTCCGGTCGACCAGCTGGATGTACCCCTCGCCGTCGATCACGGCGACGTCGCCGGTCTTCAGCCAGCGGGTGCCGGACTCGTCGTCGGTGAACCGGTCCAGGCCACCACGGCCTCCAGGGGCGGCCGGGTCGTAGTAGGCGTCGGCGACCCAGGGTCCGTTGATCTGCAGCTCCCCCATGGTCGCCCCATCCCACGGGGCCGCCTCCCCCTCGTCAGTCACGACGCGGACCTTGAGGCTGGGCGCGGGGATCCCCTGGGTCAGCCGCGTCCGCAGCACCTGGTCGCGGGCGACCGTGGACTTCACGTTGGCCACCGACCCCAGCGGCGAGGTCTCGGTCATGCCCCAGGCATGGACGATCCGGATGCCGAGCTCGTCATAGCCGCGCATCAGCGCCTCCGGGACCGCGGAGCCACCGCAGACGATCCGCTCGAGCGTCGACAGGGTCGCCGGGTCGACCTGGCCGGCGTCGATCGCCTGCAGCACGCCGAACCAGACGGTGGGCACGGCCGCGGAGATCGTCACGCCCTCGGCCGCGACGAGTTGCGAGACGCTCGCCGGGTCCATGAACCGGCCGGCCATGGCGAGCGACGCGCCGGCCATCAGCGCGGCGTACGGCGTGCCCCAGGCGTTCGCGTGGAACTGCGGCACGATCGGCAGGCACACGTCCCGCTCCGCGATGCCGAGGAAGTCGGCGAACAGCGAGGCCATCGAGTGCAGCACGGAGGACCGGTGGCTGTAGACGACGCCCTTCGGGTGCCCGGTCGTGCCCGACGTGTAGCACATCGCCGCGGCGTCGCGCTCGTCGAGGCGTGGCCACGAGAATCTCGGCGCGGCCGCCGCGAGCAGCTCGTCGTAGTCGAGCGCACCCGGAGCGCCGGTGGCCGCCCCGTCGGTGTCGTCCATCACCACGATCGTCCGGACCGTCTCCAGGCCGGGGATCTTCTCCCACAGCGGCAGGACGGAGGCGTCGACGAACACGACCCGATCCTCGGCGTGGTTCGCGATGTACGACAGCTGCTCGGGGTGGAGCCGGAGGTTCAGCGTGTGCAGCACGGCGCCCATGCACGGCACCGCGAGGTAGAGCTCGAGGTGGCGGCTCGAGTTCCACGCGAACGTCGCGACCCGGTCGCCGGGCCGCACGCCGAGGTCATGGAGCGCGGCCGCGAGCCGGGCGACGCGCTCGACCACCTCCCCGTAGGTCCGCCGGTGGACACCGTCGGCGGTCTTCGTCGCCACGGTCTTCGCCGCGGAGAGCGATCCCGCGCGCTCCAGCACCATCTGCAGCGTGAGCGGCACGTCTTGCATCAGTCCTCGCACGGTGGCCTCCAGACCGGCTGGTCCCGGCTATTTCGCCTTCTGCTGCGCGACCTCGAACGTCCACACCTTCGAGCCGGAGGCGGCGGGACCGCTCGCGGCCGCCTGGGCGTGGCCGCGGCCGAAGGCGTCGGATTCCACCCACGCCTTGAACGACTCCTCGGACTCCCACCGGGTGTAGACGAGGTAGGCGTCCTGTCCCGCCACGGGCCGGAGCAGCTCGAAGGCCTCGAAGCCGTCCATCTTCTCCACCTCGCCGGCCCGTCCGGCGAAGCGCTCCTCCAGGACCGCCCGCATCGGCGGCGGCACCTCGAGGACGTTGATGGCGACGAACGACATCCGGTGTTCCTGTCTGCCGGGCGATCGGGGAGACTGCACTGTAGGCGACGCCCGCTGACTCGTGAATGGCCGAGGCTCGTCCGAGGCGATTCTCATGATCTCGGTTGGGGCGGTCCGCAGCGACCGCCATGGGCTTACTGACAGGAGGACCGGTGACCCCTGAGGAGCTGCTCACCACGGCGCCGCGGTGCGTCCTGGCCTTCGGCAACGGCGCGGGCCCGTTCCTCGCGCCGATGGCGTTCTGGTCGGACGGCGGTGGCCTGTGGATGTCGACGTCAGCGGCCACGTTGAAGGTGCGGTCCCTGGGCCGCCGCGCCGCCTGTGCCGTCTACGTGCCGCCGCTGCGGGAGGGCGGGCTGGGCTTGGTGGTGCGCGGCCCCGCGCGGGTGTTCGGCCTCGGCGACCCGACGGGACTCCTCCTGCACGGGCCGACGATCTCGGCGGCGATGACCGCGCTCGCCGTCAAGAACGCGCCGACGCTGTGGGGGTACGCGCAGGATGCGGCCCGGATCCCGCCGCGGTGGCTGCCCCGCAACCGGGTGGTGCTGCGGGTGGCGATCGACGAGACGCGGCCGGTGCGCCCGCCGGCGGTCGGCCAAGGGATCGCGCCCGCGCTGCCGTCCGTGGTGCCGCCGGACGTTCGCCGCGTGCTGGCGGGGATGCGACGGGTGGTGGTCGCCGGCGACGTCGAGGGCCGCCTGGTGCTGGCGCCGGCCGTCTGGGGCGGCGGCTTCGCGCTCGCGGTCCCCCCCGGCTTCCGGCTCCCGGAGGGCCGGGTCGCGGTCACGGTCGACGTCGATCCGGTCCACCGCCCGACCTCCGCGGTGGGCCTCACGCTCCGCGGGCACCTCGACTCGCGCGGACGGCTGGATGGCCGCCGGGTGACGTGGTGGCGGGGGTTCGACATGCAGACCCTCGACGTGCCGGTGCCGCCCGTGGGTGCCGTCATGCTGCCCGATTGAATGCGCTCGCCGCCGTGCTGACGCCGACGTGCGTGTACCGCGTGGACCCCGACCTCGTCGAGCGGCTCGACGAGCTCCTCGGGCCGCCGCTCGACTCCTACGTCAGCGGGTGGCAGGTCTGGCTGGAGGAGGGCGGGCCGGGCGGCGTGCGCCTGGAATGGCGGCTCCACCCGCCCGCGCGGTTCCGGATGCCGCGCGGCGTCAATCCCCACGACCTGTTCGAGGTGGTGCTCCAGGGCCTCGCCGAGGCGCTCGACCCCGCTGCGGAGTCGTTCGCCACGGGTCGCGAACGGCACACGCTCGCCGAGGTCTGGGAGGTCCTCGAGGTGTTCCCCGCCGACGGTGAGGACACCGACCCCGCCGCCCTCGCCGCGGCCGCGACGGCCACCCTGGGCGGGCGAGCCCCCGACGCCGCCGGCCGGGTCGACCACGGCCGGCTGGGCGACGAGTACCGGGGCCGTCGCGGCGACTTCTCGGTGGGCGCGGCGCTGCTCGAACGGCTGGGAGCCGCGGGGTCGCCGCCGTGAGCGGGCGACCTGCGGGCGGCGGCACGGGTCGCGCCATCGTGGACGGACGCGCCGTCCCGCTGGCCCGGGCCCACCTCGCGATCACCGACGACGGCGCGGTGCGCGGCGACGGGGCCTTCGAGACCATCGGCGTGTGGTCCGGCCTGCCCTTCCGACTGGAGGACCACCTGCGGCGGCTGCGAGGCTCGCTCGCGAGCCTCGGCCTGCCCCCGCCCGACACCGGAGCGATCGCCGCCGAGGTCGACGCGCTGCTCGTCGGGCTCGGTCCCCGCGACGCGACGCTCCGGGTCTACGCCACGGCCGGCGGGACCCGCGTCGTCGCGCTCGTCGACCAGCCGCAGCGTCGGGAACCGGGGCACCTGGTGCCGCTGCCCGGCCCCTGGATCCGGCCGCTCGACGCGGGCTACGGACCGGCGGGCGCCAAGTCGATGTCGTACGCGCCGAACATGGCCGCGACCCGGGCGGCTCAGGCGGCCGGCGGGGACGACGCGCTCCTGGTCGCGTCCGAGGGGTGGGTGCTGGAGGGGCCGACGTTCGCCGTCCTCTGGGTGGCCGGCGGGGTGCTGCGCGCGCCCGACGTGGGGCTCGGGGTCGTCGACTCGATCAGCCGCCGGACCCTGATGCGGCTCGCGGCCGTGGCCGGCCACCCCACGGAGGAGGGCCGCTGGACGCTGGACGAGCTCGGGCGGGCCGACGAGGTCATGGTCTGCTCAGCGGTGCGGGACGTCATCGCGGTCGGGCGGGTCGGCGAGCACCGGTTTGGCGGGCGGACGCCGGTGCGGGACCGGCTCGCGGAGGCGCTCGAGGGGGAACGTCGCCGGCACGCGCACAGGTGAAGGGCAGGGGCGCGAGCACACGTGGATGCAGCGGCGCGCTTCCCGGGCGCCGTCGCCTGTCCTTCGCCGGCCCGGCGCTCAGTGCTTCTTCGCCGGCAGGTCCAGCGCGACCGTCCGCTCGCGCTTGAGCTCGGAGAAGTTCTCGTAGCGCGTCAGCCAGGCGACGTGGCGCCACAGCTCCACCGCGTCGGCGTCGGTGGGGACCGCACTGACGACCGGGCCGAAGATCGCCGGACCTGCCCCGCCGTCGAGCACGATCGTCGGCACCCCGAAGCCGTGGAGCCGTTCCGCGGCGTCGCGGTGCTCGGCCTCGACCGCCGCCCAGGTGGCCTCGTCCCCGATCGCCTTGTCGAACAGCGCGGGCTCGAACCCGGCGTCGGTGAGCGCGCCGGCGATGGTCTCCGCGTCGTCGACGGGCTCGCCGAGCTCGTGCACCCGCCGCCCGATCGCCGCGTAGAAGCGGCCGACGGCGCCGGCACCGTGGACGTCGCGGACCGCGATCGCCGTGCGGAGCGACTGGGCCGACCGGCCGTGGCCCTTGCCCGATTCCGCGCCCGCGTTGACGAGCTGGAGGCTGAACACCGCCCACTCGACGCGCACCTCGCCGAGTTCGGCGAGCCGGTGGACCCATAGGGACGTCTGGTAGCTCCACGGGCAGATGGGGTCGAAGTGGAAGCGGATCTCCTCGGGCACAGCGCATCCGATCGGTCGGCGGAGTGCGGTCAACGCACCCGAACGGATGTGCATTCCGGGCTCGCGTCGTCAGCAGTGCTTGCGGTGACCCCGCCGATCCGACACGCTGCGGGGCGAAACCGACCAGCGGGGTCGGAGGAGAGTCGGAGGCGCCCGGTGAGCGAGCAGTCCACGGTGGAACCGGTCGCTTGGAGCGACGACGCCTACGGAGGGTTCGGCCAGCGGCTGGCGGCCCTGCTGATCGACGGTCTGATCCTCTCCGCCGTCGGCGCCGTCCTCGTCGGGATCCTGCTGACCATCCTCGCCGCGACCGACCGGAGCGGCTTCGCGATTCTGCTGCTGGTCATCGGGTATATCGCGTTCATCGTGGGGGCGGCCCTCTACGACATCCTCCTCACCAGCCGCCGCGGCGCGACCGTCGGCAAGAAGGTCATGGGACTGGAGGTCCGCACGGCCCAGGGGACGATCCCTGGCACCGGCCTGGCGACCGGCCGGTACTTCGCGCGGGGCTTCATCTCCGGCGCCGTCTTCGCGCTCGGCTACCTGTGGGCGCTGTGGGATCCGCAGCGACGGACCTGGCACGACATGATCTGCAGCACCTTCGTCGTGCAGCGCGATCGGGTGCGCGCTGCGGCGGGCGGGCCGCCCGGGCCTGCGCTCGCAGCCGGAGCCGGGGCGTACACAGCCGGATGGGGACAGCCGCAGCCGTACGGTGAGCAGCAGTGGGGTCAGCCACAGCAGCAGTGGGGCCAGTCCCCGCAGCAGGGGGGTCAGCCGCAGCAGCAGTGGGGTCAGCCGCAACCACAGGCCCAGTCCGGCCAGCAGCAGTGGGGTCAGCAGGGCCAGCAGCAGTGGGGCTCCCCCGCGCAGGCGTGGCAGGCACCCGGCGAGTCCCCGACCGCCCTCGCCGGGGACTTCCCGAGCCCGTTCCAGTCGCCCCCGGCCGAGGCGGCCACGGGCGGCGCCCATGACCTCAACGATCCGCCGGCCTCACAGACCCGCGACGGGCCGGGAGCCGATGTGGCCGGCGACCGGTTCGACCCGTCGTCGACCGTGACGTTCGGCGCCCCCGGCAGCACGCCTGGCGCTCCCGCGTCGCCCGAGCCCCCCGGCGGGTCGCCGCTCGAGGCGCCGGCGTCCGGCGCCGCAGCGCCATCCGCGCACGGCGGGGACCCCGAGCCCCGGGACCCGCCGGCGGGAGCCGAGCCGCAGTCCGAGCCCTTCACCGTCACCGGGGCGTCCGCCGACCCCGATGCCTACGAGCCCTGGCAGGCCGAGCCGGCGTCGCCGGCCGGGCCGCCCGGGGGTGGCACGGCCGCGGCCGGCGATGAGCCGGTCGCAGAGCGGGCCGGACCTCCCGCTGCCGCCGCACCGGCGGCCCCGCCCGGCGCCCCCACCGGTCCGGACATGAACCTGGTGGCCGTCGACCGTGCCGGGATCTCGCCCGACTCGGCCGGCTGGCTCCGGCAGGTGGCCGAGCAGGTCGGCCCGAGGCTCGACCGCATCAATCCGGACTGGCGGTCCTCGCCGCAGGCCGAAGCCGCCAGCGCCTGCGCCTTCGGGTTGCTGCTGGGGCACCTGGCCTCGTCGTACCCGCACATGCGGGCGGACCTCGACCGCGTCGCCGAGTCCCACCCGAGCTTCTCGACGCTGCTCGCCGGCAGCCGGCTGGAGACGCTCCGTGACATCGCGGCGGAGCCGGCGCGGGTCGGGGCCTGGCTCGGCCCCCTGATCGACGTCAGTGACGCCGACCGGGTCCGCCGCCTGCTGGACTGAGCACGGCTCGCACCGCTCGCGGCGTCGCTTCGGCTAGGCCTCCACCCTCGTGCGCAGGTAGCCGACCGCGCGCGTCGCGCTGGCCGCGATCGGGACCGCCAGGAACGCACCGAGGACGCCGAGCAGGACCGCTCCCGCCGTCAGTGCCGCGATGACCGCGACGGGGTGCAGCTCGGTCGCCTTGCCGAGGACGATCGGGGCGAGGAGGTGCCCCTCGACCTGCTGAACGGCGACGACGATCGCCAGGACGATCAGGGCCGACGTGAGACCGCCGGTCGCGAGCGCGACGAGCACGGCGACGATGCCGGCGGCCACGGCCCCGACGATCGGGAACAGGCCGCCGAAGAACACCAGCACCGCCAGCGGCAGCGCGAGCGGGACCCCGACGATCCACAGCCCGAGGCCGATGAGGACCGCGTCGACCACCGCGATCACCAGCTGGCCGCGGATGTAGGCCCCGATCGTGAACCACACCCTCGCGCCGATCGCCTCCGCGTCGGCGCGCGCGCGCCGCGG
>JACCXR010000506.1 GCA_013696915.1 Euzebyaceae bacterium | reverse complement strand
GGACGGGGGTGCCGGGGTGCCTGGCGCCGACGTGCCTGACGGCACCGCGGTGCCGGCGGGCGCCGCCGCGTCGGACGGGGCCGGCTCCCCGTCGGGGGCCGGCGTGGCGGAAGGCGCCGCGGTGGCGGACGGAGACGCAAACCGAGCCTCCGACGGCCGACCGGTCGGAGTCGCGACGTCGATCGGCGACGGTCCCGCCCCCGGTTCGGACGCCGCTGCACCGCAACCGGCGAGCAGGGCGGCGGCGGTCAGCGCGGCGAGCAGACGGGCCATGGGTCGATCTCCTTCGGGCGGGCACCGGGTGTCGGACCCTCGACGGCGAACGGCTCCCCGACGTTGCACCCCCCTGGGTGTCCGGATGGCCGGGAGGGCGCCTTGTCCTCCGGGGCCGACGCACCCCGCCGCTACACTTGCCGGGCGGACCGCCGGTCCCCCTTCCCCCGCGCCGCCCCGCCGCCCCGGCGGCCTGCCCGGAGCGCACCGCCTTGCCGAGCACGCCCTCCAGCCGCGACACCCTGCACGTCCGCGGAGCCCGCGAACACAACCTCCGCAACGTCGAGCTCGAGATCCCGCGCGACGCGCTGGTCGTGTTCACGGGGCTCTCGGGGTCGGGCAAGTCCAGCCTGGCCTTCGACACGATCTACGCCGAGGGCCAGCGCCGCTACGTCGAGTCGCTGTCCTCCTACGCGCGCCAGTTCCTGGGGCAGATGGACAAGCCCGAGGTCGACTTCATCGAGGGCCTGTCCCCGGCCATCTCGATCGACCAGAAGTCCACCAGCCGCAATCCCCGCTCGACCGTCGGGACCATCACCGAGGTCTACGACTACCTCCGCCTGCTCTACGCGCGCATCGGGAAGCCGCACTGCCCCGTCTGCGGCCGCCCGATCTCCCGGCAGACCGCCGAGCAGATCATCGACCAGGTCGAGCAACTGCCCGAGGGGACGCGCTTCCAGGTGCTCGCACCGGTCGTCCGCGGACGCAAGGGCGAGTACTCCACGCTCCTCGCCGACCTGTCGACCCGGGGCTACGCCCGCGCGCGCATCACGTCGGGCACCCAGCCGCCGCAGCTCGTCGACCTCGCGAACCCCCCCAAGCTGAAGCGCTACGAGCAGCACACCATCGAGATCGTCATCGACCGGCTGGTGGCCAAGCCGGGCATCCGCCGGCGCCTCGCCGACTCGATCGAGACGGCGCTGCAGCTGGCGGAGGGCATCGCAGCGGTCGAGGTGGTGCCGCGGGAGGAGACCGAGGAGGGGGAGACGCTCACCTTCTCCGAGCACCTCGCCTGCCCGTACGACGGCCTCAGCTTCGACCAGCTCGAGCCCCGCAGCTTCTCGTTCAACACGCCGTACGGGGCGTGCGAGACCTGTTCGGGCCTCGGGACCCGCCTCGAGGTCGACCCGGAGCTCGTCGTCGGCGACCACGCCCTGTCCCTCGAGCAGGGCGTGCTGCTCCCGTGGGGCACCGGCGGCCAGTCGAACTACTACGAGCAGCTCCTGCGCGCGGTGGCCGCCAAGCTCGGGTTCGCTCCGTCGACCCCGTGGTCGCGGATCGACGCGGCGCACCGGCGGGTCCTGCTCTACGGGCTGGCCGAGGGCGGCAAGGTGCTGGTCCAGTACCAGAACCGCTACGGGCGCCGCCGCCAGTACCAGGCGAGCTACGAGGGGGTCATCCCGCAGCTCTACCGGCGGCACGCCGAGACCGAGTCAGACTACGTCCGCGAGCGGGTCGAGGAGTACATGCGGGAGGTGCCCTGCAGCGTCTGCGACGGCGCCCGCCTGCGACCGCTGCCGCTCGGCGTCACGATCGGGGGCAAGAGCATCGCCGACGCCTGCGCGCAGTCGATCGGGGAGGCGGAGCGGTTCTTCGCCGACCTCGACCTCACCGACCGCGAGGCGATGATCGCCGAGCGGATCCTGCGCGAGGTCCAGGCGCGCCTGAAGTTCCTCCTCGACGTCGGGCTCGACTACCTCACCCTGAACCGGGCCGCGGGCACCCTCGCCGGCGGCGAGGCGCAGCGCATCCGCCTCGCGACCCAGATCGGGTCGGGGCTGGTCGGCTGCCTGTACGTCCTCGACGAACCGTCGATCGGCCTCCACCAGCGCGACAACGAGCGGCTGATCGAGACGTTGATCCGGCTCCGCGACCTCGGCAACACCGTCATCGTCGTCGAGCACGACCACGCCACCATGCGGGCCGCTGACCACGTCGTCGACATCGGGCCGGGCGCCGGCGAGCACGGCGGCGAGATCGTGCACTCCGGCAGCCTGGAGGACCTGAAGCGCAACCCGCGGTCGATCACCGGCCAGTACCTCGCCGGCGTCCGCGAGATCGCGGTCCCCAAGGCCAGGCGCAAGCCGAAGCGCGGGCACGCCCTCGTGGTGCGGGGAGCCCGCGAGCACAACCTCCGCAGCGTCACCGTCCGCTTCCCGCTCGGCACCTTCACGGCCGTCACCGGGGTGTCCGGCTCGGGCAAGTCCACGCTCGTCAACGACATCCTCCACGCCGGCCTCATGCGCCACGTCTACGGCAGCCGCGTCGTGCCGGGACTGCACCGCGGCATCGACGGGCTGGAGAAGGTCGACAAGGTTGTCGGCATCGACCAGTCGCCGATCGGGCGGACCCCGCGGTCCAACCCCGCCACGTACACGGGGGTGTTCGACCACATCCGCAAGCTGTTCGCCTCCACGCAGGAGGCGAAGGTGCGGGGGTACCAGCAGGGGCGCTTCAGCTTCAACGTCAAGGGCGGCCGCTGCGAGGCGTGCCACGGGGACGGCACGATCAAGATCGACATGCAGTTCCTGCCCGACATCTACGTCCCCTGTGAGGTCTGCAAGGGCCGGCGCTACAACCGCGAGACGCTTGAGGTCCACTACAAGGGCAGGACCATCAGCAAGGTCCTCGACATGTCCGTCGAGGAGGCGCTGACGTTCTTCACGAACATCCCGGCGATCCTGCGGCACATGGAGACGCTGCACGACGTCGGGTTGGGCTACGTGCGCCTGGGCCAGCCGGCGACGACGCTGTCCGGCGGGGAGGCGCAGCGCGTGAAGCTCGCGAGCGAGCTGCGCAAGCGCTCCACGGGTCAGACGGTCTACATCCTCGACGAGCCGACCACCGGCCTGCACTTCGAAGACGTGAACAAGCTCCTGCACGTGCTGCACCGCCTGGTCGACAAGGGCAACACCGTCATCGTGATCGAGCACGACCTCGACGTGGTGAAGACCGCCGACTGGGTCATCGACCTCGGCCCCGAGGGCGGCTCGGGCGGCGGCATGATCGTCGCCGAGGGGACCCCCGAGGAGATCGTCGGGGTGGGGGAGAGCTACACCGGCAAGTTCCTCCAGTCCCTCCTGGCGTGACGCCCGCCGCGCGGGCTCCGCTGCCGTGCGCCGATCGCCCGGTACGGTGACGGCCGTCGTTGAAGGCAGCCGAAAGGGAGAGACCGTGGCCGGGGATGCAGAAGAAGCGATCACGAGGTACCTCGCCGCCATCCGGGATCCGTCGCAGCTGCAGGACACCGCCGAGCTGAAGGCGCTGCGGGAGCGGCTGGCGACCGAGGACGATCCGGTCGACAGGCTCGGGATCCGTGCCGAGCTCGAGCTCGCCGAGGACGTGTCGCCGGCCCGCTACGAGGAGGACTTCGTGCGGGCGGCGCGGGCCTGGGCGGTGGCGAAGGGCGTCAGCGGGCAGGCGTTCCTCGACGAGGGAGTGGATGCCCGCGTGCTGCGCCGCGCGGGGTTCGCCGTGGGCTCGAAGAAGGGCGAGACCGGCCCGGCCCGGCGGTCGGGGCCACGCAGACGGCGCGTGTCGCGGGAGAGCGTCGCCGCAGCCATGCCCACCCGCGACGCCTTCACCACCCGGGCGCTCGCGAAGCGGCTGGGTGCGTCGTGGCCGACGGTGCGGCAGGTCGTGCGCGACATGCTCGAGGCCGGCGAGCTCGAGGAGGTGGGGCTGGAGGCGACGACGCGGGGCCGGGCGGCGATGCAGTACCGGCGTCGCTGGTAGGGCCGGTCGCGCGGCGGGAGACGAGCCGGCCGGCGTTCCGCGGCGCCTTCCACCGCGAGCGGCTCACCCGCGGCTTCGGCCCTCCGAACGCCCCAGCAGGTCCCCGGCCCGGTCGAAGACGGCGTCGAGCATCGGCTCGGTCAGCCGGCCGGTGAAGGTATTCTGCTGGCTGACGTGGTAGCTGCCGAGCAGGGTGACGGGCCCGAGTGCGGCCTCGGCGCCGTGTCCGAAGGCCGGCCGGGGACGGGGGCTGTCGAGTTCCCGCACCGCGGCGTCCCACGCGAACCGGCCGAGGGCCACGACGACCTCCACGGGCAGCAGCGCGAGCTCGGCGGCGAGGTAGCCGGCGCAGGCGTCGCGCTCGGCCGTCGTCGGACGGTTGCCGGGCGGCGCGCACCTGACCGCCGCGGTGACCCAGCAGCCGGCCAGGGCCAGGCCGTCGCCCCGCCGCACCGAGGTCGGCTGGTTCGCGAAGCCGGCCCGGTGCAGCGCCCGGTACAGCCAATCGCCCGAGCGGTCGCCGGTGAAGACGCGCCCGGTGCGGTTGCCGCCGTGCGCGGCCGGCGCGAGGCCGACGACCAACAGCCGCGCCCGCGAGTCCCCGAATCCGGGCACCGGCCGCCCCCAGTAGGTCTGGTCGGCGTAGGCGGCGCGCCGGTCGCGCGCGACGCGCTCCCGCCACTCGACCAGCCGCGGGCAGCGGCGGCACCCGACGACCGCCTGCTCCACGTCGGCGAGGGTCTGGGGGGCCACCGCCCGCGACGCTAGCACCCGCCAGGGCCCCAGCGGCCTCCCGCGGACCACGGGAGTGTCATCCGCGGCGGCCGGTAGCGGTCGGCCGGCGCGGGCGGCCGCCGCAGCGCCCGGCGATGACCCGCGGCGTGTCGCCGAGTGCGACGTTGGCGCGAACCGGGTGTGGCTCTGTCCCGCCTACCATGGACCGGGATGCGCAACCCGGCCCTGGAGTTCAAGCCCGACCCCGGCACGATCCCGACGGAGCCGGGCTGCTACCTGTGGCGCGACCGCCACGGCCGGGTCGTCTACGTGGGCAAGGCGAAGAACCTGCGGGCGCGGCTGTCGAGCTACTTCCAGGCGTGGGGCGGCATCCACCAGCGGACCCGGGCGATGCTCGAGGTGGCCCGCGGCGTCGAGTGGATCGTCTGCGCCAGCGAGGTCGAGGCCCTGCACCTCGAGTACAACCTCATCAAGCAGCACCTGCCCCGCTACAACGTCCGCTACACCGACGACAAGAGCTACCCCTACCTCGCGCTGACGGTGCAGGACGACGTCCCGCGCGCGATGGTCCGCCGGAACCCGCGCAGGGACGGGACCCGCTACTTCGGGCCCTTCGCCCACGCGTACGCCATCCGCGAGACGCTCGACCTGCTCCTGCGCGTCTACCCCGTCCGCACGTGCTCGCAGGGGGTCTTCGACCGCTGCCGGCGCACCGGGCGGCCCTGCCTGCTGTTCCACATCGGCCGCTGCGCCGCCCCCTGCACGGGCGAGGTCAGCGAGTCCGAGCACCGCGCCCTCGTCGGACGGCTGATCGGCTTCCTCGACGGCGACACCGACCAGGCCATGACCGAGCTGAACCTGCGGATGGAGCAGGAGTCCGGCAAGCTCAACTACGAGGCCGCCGCCCGCATCCGCGACCAGCTCGGCGCCATGCGCAAGGCGCTCGAGAAGCAGGTGATGGTCAGCGGCCGGTCGGAGGACTTCGACGCCGTCCATTTCCACGCCGACGAGCTGGAGGCGGCGTTCCAGGCGTTCTTCGTCCGCAAGGGCCGCGTCGTCGGCCGGAAGGGCTGGACCGTCGACCGGGTGGAGGAGCTCGACGAGCCGGCGCTGCTCACGCGCTTCCTGATCGAGCTCGCGATGGAGCGCGAGGACGACATCGCCCGTGAGATCCTCGTCCCGACCGAGCCCGAGGACGCCGCGACGGTGGCCGAGCTGCTGAGCGAGATCCGCCGCGCGAGGGTGACGGTCCGCGTCCCGCAGCGCGGCGAGAAGCGCGCGTTCCTCGACACCGTGCGGGAGAACGCCGTCGAGGCGTTCCACCAGCACAAGCTCAAGCGGGCGAAGGACTTCAACGCGCGCAGCCAGGCGCTCCACGAGCTCCAGGAGGCGCTCGGCCTCCGCGAGGCGCCGCTGCGCATCGAGTGCTACGACATCTCGACGCTGCAGGGCACGAACTCGGTCGCCTCGATGGTCGTCATGGAGGACGGCCTGCCGCGCACCTCGGAGTACCGCCGGTTCAAGATCCGCGGCGTCGAGGGTCAGGACGACTTCGCGATGATGCACGAGGTCATCACCCGCCGCTTCACCCGGTTCCTCTCCGAGTCGGCGCTCCCCGCCCCCGAACGGGGACGCTTCTCCTATCCGCCGAACCTGGTCATCATCGACGGGGGCAAGGGCCAGCTGAACGCCGCCCGCCGCGCCCTGGACTCACTCGGGGTCGAGGGCGTGGAGCTCTGCTCCCTGGCGAAGCGGCTCGAGGAGGTCTTCCTCCCCGACCGCGAGGACTCGGTGCTGCTGCCCCGGTCCAGCGAGGCGCTCTACCTGATCCAGCGCATCCGCGACGAGGCGCACCGGTTCGCGATCACCTATCACCGGTCCCTGCGCGGCAAGCAGATGACCGAGTCGGCCTTCGACGACATCCCCGGCATCGGACCGACGCGCCGCAAGGCGCTGATCGTCCACTTCGGCTCGCTGAAGCGGATCCGCCAGGCGAGCGTCGAGGAGCTGGGGGCGGTGGACGGCATCTCCGGGACGCTGGCGCGGTCGCTCTACGATCACCTCCACCGCCCGACCCGCACGCCGCCCCGATCCAGGGAGGGAGTCGGATGACGCCGCAGCTCGCGATCATCACGGGGCTGTCCGGCGCGGGCCGCACGACCGCGGCGAAGGTGCTCGAGGACCTCGGCTACTTCGTGATCGACAACATGCCGCCGCAGCTCATCGAGCGGGTCGTCGACCTGGCGACGGCTCCGGGGTCGACCGTCGACCGGGTGGCGCTGGTGGTCGACGTCCGCGGCCGGCACTTCTTCGGCGACCTCCACCGGACCGTCCAGAGCCTGGAGGACCGCGGCCTGTCGGTGCGCGTGCTGTTCCTCGAGTCCGCCGACGAGGCGCTCGTGAAGCGCTACGAGGCCGCGCGCCGGGCGCATCCGCTGTCCGGGGCGGGGCGTGTCGTTGACGGCATCGCCAGGGAGCGCGCGCTGCTCGCCGACCTGCGGGCGGAGGCCGACCTCGTCGTCGACACGACCGACACGAACGTCCACGAGCTCCGCGACCGCCTGGTGGACGCGTTCGGCGAGGGCCGCCAGGACGGGATGGTCGTCAACGTCGTGAGCTTCGGCTTCAAGAACGGCACGCCCCGCGACGCCGACCTGGTGCTCGACTGCCGCTTCCTGCCCAACCCGCACTGGGTCGACGAGCTGCGGCCGTTCACCGGGCTGGACGAGCCGGTCCGCGAGTACGTGCTGGCCCAGCCGGACACCGTCGCCTTCGTCGAGCGGCTCTGGCCGCTGCTCGACCTGATGGTCCCCGCGTTCGTGAAAGAAGGCAAGCACTACCTGACCATCGGGATCGGCTGCACCGGGGGCAGGCACCGCTCCGTCGTCCTCGGGGAGATGATCGCCGAGCACATCCGCTCCCTCGGGGTCTCGGTGCAGGTGGACCACCGCGACCGGACGACGCAGTAGCGATGCAGCGCCCGCGCGTGGTCGCGATCGGCGGCGGGCACGGCCTCGCCAGAGCGCTGCGCGCCCTGACCCTGCTCGACGTCGAGCCGACCGCCGTCGTGACGGTCGCCGACGACGGCGGCTCCAGCGGCAGGCTCCGACGCGACATGGGCATCATCGCGCCCGGGGACCTCCGCATGGCGCTGCTCGCCCTCGCCCGCAACCGGCCGCTCGCCGCTGCGCTGGAGCATCGCTTCCTCCGCGGCCAGCTCGAGGGGCACGCGCTCGGCAACCTCCTGCTCGTCGCGCTCGCCGAGCAGCACGGCGGCGACTTCCTCGCGGCGGTCGACGGGGCGGCCGCGCTGCTCGACTGCGCCGGCCGGGTCCTGCCGTCGACCACGCAACCGGTTGAGCTCCACGCCCACGTCGCCGGGCGGGCCGTCGGAGGGCAGGTCCAGGTCGCCGCCGCTCAGGGGCGGATCGAGCGGGTCTGGCTGGAACCGCGCGACCCGCCGGCGTGCCCGGACGCGTCGAAGGCCATCGCCGAGGCCGACGTCGTGATCCTCGGCCCCGGCAGCCTGTACACGAGCGTGGTCGCGAACCTGCTCGTCCCCGAGATGGCCGCCGCCCTGGCCGCGGCATCGGCCAGGACGGTCTACGTCGGCAACCTGACCTCGCAGCCCGGAGAGACGTGGGGACTCGACGCCGAAGCCCACGTCGCCGCGGTCCTCGACCACGTGCCCGGTCTCGTCCTGGACGCGGTGATCCTGCACGACGGCCCGCGCGACTCCGGGCCCGGCGAGCTCCTGGGCACCGCGGTCCCGTCGGGCCGCGTCCGCCAGGTGCTGTCCGCCGACCTCGCACTGCGCGACCCGGGCGGCGGTCTCGGGCCCGGCCACGATCCGCAACGGCTGGCCGCGGCCCTCGCGGGGCATCTGCCCGGCGCCTGGGTTGGGGGCGGCGGCGGCCCCTCCGCGGGTGGCGGCGGCCGGTCCGCGGGCGGCCGGTCCGCGGGCGGCGGCCGGTCCGCGGGTGGCGGTGGC
>JACCXR010000502.1 GCA_013696915.1 Euzebyaceae bacterium | reverse complement strand
GAGGCGCAGCGGATCGCCGGGACCGCGACCAAGCGGGCAACGGTCGACTACGCCCTGCGTGAGCTCGTCCGGCGCAAGCGGCGGCGGCAGGCCCTGACGCTCCGAGGCACTGTCGAGTGGCAGGGAGATCTGGAGGAGAGCCGCTCGGGCCGCACCGGGTGATCGTCGTCGACACGTCGGTGTGGATCGACTTCTTCCGCGACCGCGGGTCCGACCAGGTCCGCGAGTTGAGCGTCCTGATCGAAGTGGACGCCGGTGTTGCCCTCACCGACGTCGTCCTCGCCGAGGTGCTGCAAGGGGTGACCACAGAAGGCGAGGCCCGGCGCGTGGAGAAGCGTCTGCAGGCCTTCGACATCCTGAGATTGACCGATCTCGAGGACTTCAGTCGATGCGCGGTCGGTGCGGCGCGGGGAAGGTGGCGCCGTCGCGACCCCGGCGACCTCGAAGGTGTCGGTGAAGGACTCGCGCACGGCGGCGAGCTCCGGGGCGTCCGGCCTGGTGTTGAGGCCGCCGGCGAGCACGACGGGCTCCGTCCGCGAGCCGATCTCCTCGACGATCGCCTCGGCCTGCAGCCGGCGTTCTTGTGCCGTACTGGCGGCGCGGCTGCCCGGGCTCGGCGGGTGCGCGGTCGAGGTTCGCGCCGTAGGCGTGGTGCATGCGCAGCCGCCGGGCGAGCTCCTTCGCCTGGTCGGCGAACCCGCTGCGCGCCGACCAGTGCCGGTCGACCTCCTGGAGCGCCGCGACGTCCGCGCCGCTGTCGCGGATGACGGCGGCGATGCGGTCCAGGTCGAGGCGGCCGTCCCCACCGACGCCGTGGTGGATGTTGTAGCTGAGGACGCTGAGGGTCCTTTGGGGCGGACGCGCGGCGGCGGGTCCGGGGAACAGCCCAACCGCGAGCAGCGTGCTGACGAGCAGCGCGAGCACCGCGCGGAGGCTCGCGTGCGGTCCGGGCATGGGTCACTCCTTCGTCTGTGGCGGTGAGCAGGTCCTGCTCGACCTCGCGAAGCCTCCCGCGCGAGCGTTGCGTGCCCGGGGAGCGGTCCCGTCGCGCCGTGAACGCTGTCCGAATGTCCGGCTCGCGGGACTGCGACATCGCTCGTCGAGCGGCGGGGCGGTCGGTCGGTGCGAGACTCCCGGCGGGCCGCGCCCCGGAACGGCGCGTGCGGCACGGTCGATACAGGGGACAGCCGTGGACCTGGAAGCGCTGGGCACGTGCAAGGCCTTCGCCGGCCTCACCGAGGACGAGCTCGACTCGATCGTCGCCGTCGCCGACCGCCTCGAGGTCCCGGAGGGCGGGGAGATCTTCGCGGAGGGCTCGGAGGGCGAGAGCCTGTACGTCATCCTCGGCGGGGCCGTCGAGCTGCGGCGGTCCGGCCAGGTCGTCGCCGAACTCGGCCCCGGCGACTTCTTCGGAGAGATGTCGCTGTTCAACCGCTACATCCGCGTCGCGGGAGCTGTGGCGACGGCGGAGGCGCGGCTGCTCGGGTTCCGTCGCCAGCGGCTCCAGCCCCTGATCCTGCGCCACCAGCCCGCGGCGGTCAAGGTCGTCCAGCGACTCGGTGCGATGACCGTCGAGCGGCTCCAGCGCGTGGGCGAGTCGCTGAGCGCCCACGTCGCCGACGAGGATCCGGCGCTCGCGGGCGCTCTCGACGAGTACCGGCAGCTCAAGCAGCGCCTGGTCGCCGGCTGGGCGCTCGCGTACCACTCGATCGGCAAGCCGGGCAAGCTCGAGATCGCCAGCACGAAGCCCTCGGCCACCGCCGCCGACCTGTCCGTCGCCTACTCGCCGGGGGTCGCCGAGCCGTCGCTGGCCATCCGCGACGACGTCGATGCGGCCTACACCTACACCGGCAAGGGCCAGCTCGTCGGGGTCGTCAGCAACGGGACCGCCGTCCTCGGGCTCGGCAGCATCGGCGCGGCCGCCGCGAAGCCGGTCATGGAGGGCAAGGCGGTCCTCTTCAAGCGCTTCGCCGACATCGACGCGTTCGACCTGGAGATCGACGAGACGGACCCGGGACGGTTCGTGGACATCGTCGTCGCCCTTGCGCCGACCTTCGGCGGCATCAACCTCGAGGACATCCGCGCGCCGGAGTGCTTCGACATCGAGGCGGAGTGCCAGCGCCGGCTCGACATCCCGGTGATGCACGACGACCAGCACGGCACGGCGATCATCGCGGGCGCGGCGCTGCGCAACGCGCTCGAGCTGGTCGGCAAGGACATCGGCGAGGTGCGGGTCGCCTTCGCCGGCGCGGGCGCCGCCGGGTTCGCCACGGCCAAGTTCCTCCTGGTGCTCGGCGTGGCCCGCGAGCACCTGGTGCTCAGCGACGCCGACGGGGTGGTCTACGCCGGCCGCGGCGACTGCAACTACCTGGAGGAGCTCGCCGCCGACACCGGCGCGCGGACGCTCGCGGACGCTGTCGACGGCGCCGACGTGTTCATCGGCGTGTCCGCGGGCGGGGTTCTGCGGCCGGCGATGCTGCGGTCGATGGCGCCCGACCCGATCGTGTTCGCGCTCGCGAACCCGACCCCGGAGATCGACCCGGCGCTCGCCCGCGAGACGCGCCCCGACGTCGTCATGGCGACCGGGCGCAGCGACCATCCCAACCAGGTCAACAACGTGCTCGCCTTCCCGTACATCTTCCGGGGCGCGCTCGACGTGCGCACGCGCGAGATCAACCGGGAGATGAAGCTCGCGGCCTGCGAGGCGATCGCCGCGCTGGCCCGTGAGCCGGTCACCGCCGAGGCCGGCTACGACGGCGTCGGCCTGGCGTTCGGGCGCCGCTACCTCATCCCCAAGCCGTTCGACCGGCGGCTGCTGCCGGCTGTCGCCGGCGCGGTCGCCGAGGCCGCGCTGCGCAGCGGCGTGGCCCGCGTCGGCCTGCACCTGGGGGAGTACCGCGAGGGCCTGCGGCGGCTCGCGCATCTGTAGCCCTCGTTCCCGGCCTACAGGTTGCGGTGGTGGGCGACGGAGGTGGTGGTGGCGGGTGCGGTGGCTCAGGGCCGCCCGCTCGACGGTCTGTGGACGCACCAGTGCGGCGCAGCTGCGCGGCGAGATCGCTGCGTTGCGCGGCGAGATGCGGACCGGGTTCGCCGAGGTGCTCGGCGAGATCGCTGAGCTCCGCGGCGAAATGTCGGCCCTGCGCTCAGCCTTCGAGGCGCACGTCGCACAGCACGCCTGACGGCTGGCTCGGGGGCCGCGGGAGGCGTCGCCGGGAAGCGCGTGTCAGCAGGCGTGCGCCGGA
>JACCXR010000497.1 GCA_013696915.1 Euzebyaceae bacterium | reverse complement strand
CAGGCGCAGGTGCAGGCGGTCGCCGACAACCTCGAGGCGCTCGGGTGCACGCCCGACGAGCAGCAGCCCGACCTCGGCGGTGGCCACCTCTCCGGCACCCCGGAGGAACTCGTCGCGGAGCCGCCGGTGGCGATCTACCCCGATCGGCCCGCGTCGTCGGGCCGGCACCTCGGCCAGGTCGCCAAGACCGGCGTGTACGACACCCTCATCGACGAGCGGCTGCTCGTGCACAACCTCGAGCACGGCTACATCAACGTCTACCACGGCGAGGGGGCGGCGCCCGAGCAGGTCTCCGAGCTCAAGACCTGGGCGCAGGAGCAGATCGACGGCGACTTCGACCACATGATCGTGGCGCCGTGGACCGGCGACGCACTCCCGGACGAGGCGAACTTCGCCTACACCGCCTGGGGGTTCCGGCAGCTGTGCCGCGAGTTCGACCCCGAGGTCGCCGAGGTCTTCGCCCGCGCCCACCACGGCAGCGCCGGCATCGCCCCGGAGAAGACCATCCCCGCGCACACCGGCACGGACCAGCAGGGCGTCCTCGACCCCACCGAGGAGAACATCCTGTTCCCGCCGCTGGACACCGAGCTCGGCGGCGGCGAGCCCAACGCCGGGACACAGGCCCCCTCGGAGCCGGTGGAGGGCAGCACCGAGCAGGGACCGGGGCCCGACTCGGCCCCCGACTCGCCGCTGGACCCGAGCCTCGAGCCGCTGTCGGGGACCGAGGGCCCGCCCACCGAGACGGCAAGCTGACCCACCGTCCTCCCGGACGGGGCGCAGCCGCACCCTGGGGCTACGATGACGCGGGTCGGCACGCCGAGCCCAAACGCTAGGACGAGAGCCATGTGCGGCATCATCGGCTACACCGGTCCCGCACCTGTCCTGCCGATCCTGCTCGAGGGGCTGCGCACGCTCGAGTACCGCGGGTACGACTCCGCGGGCGTGGCGCTGGTCGGCGCCGGCGCCCTGTCGGTGGTGAAACGGGCCGGGAAGCTCGGCCGGCTCCTCCAGGCACTGGACGGCGACACGGTCGAGGGCACGGCCGGCGTCGGCCACACCCGCTGGGCGACCCACGGGGAGCCCAACGACCGCAACGCCCATCCCCACGTCGACCCCGCGGGCGACGTGGCGGTCATCCACAACGGGATCATCGAGAACTTCGCCGAGCTGCGCGCCAAGCTCGCCGCGGACGGGGCGGTCTTCGCCTCCGACACCGACACCGAGGTCGTCGCGCACCTGGTCGCGCAGTGCCGCCGCGACGGCGCGACCGACCTCGCCGAGGCCGTTCGGGCCGCGGTGCGAAGGCTCGACGGCGCGTTCGCGATCGCGGTAGTCGACCGGCGCGAGCCGGGGACGATCGTCGCGTGCCGCCGCGAGGCGCCGCTCGTGCTCGGGCGGGTCTCCGGCGGGGCGCTGCTGTCCTCCGACGTCGCCGGTCTCATCGCGCACACCCGCGACATCGAGGCGCTGCTCGACGACCAGGTCGCCGTCCTCACCCGCGACGGCATCGCGGTCACCGACCTCGGCGGCCGGCCGGCACAGGGGCACCGCTTCACGGTCGACTGGGACATCGCCGCCGCGGAGAAGCAGGGCTACGCGCACTTCATGCTCAAGGAGATCCACGAGCAGCCGCTCGCGGTCCGCGAGACGCTGCTCGGCCGGGTCGACGCCGAGGGCCGTGTGACCCTCGACGAGCTGCGCGCCGACGCGGACGACTTCCGCTTCGTGGACAAGGTCTACATCGTCGCGTGCGGCACCTCCTTCCACGCCGGCATGGTCGCGAAGTACGCGATCGAGCACTGGGCCGGCATCGGGGTCGAGGTGGAGATCGCGAGCGAGTTCCGCTACCGCGACCCGATCCTGACGCCCCACACGCTGGTCGTCGCCATCAGCCAGTCGGGGGAGACGGCCGACACGCTCGCGGCCGCGACCCACGCCCGGGCGCAGGGCGCCAAGGTCGTCGCGATCAGCAACGTCGTCGGGTCCTCGCTGGCGCGCGACGCCGACGCCGTCCTCTACACCCGGGCCGGTCCCGAGATCGGCGTCGCGGCGACCAAGACGTTCGTGACGCAGATCATCGCGCTCGACGTGCTGGCGCTCTACCTTGCCCAGGCCCGCCGGGCCCTGTTCCCCGACGAGTGCCGCGACCATCTGGCCCGCATGGAGGCGCTGCCGGACCTCCTGGCCCAGGTCCTCGACTCCGAACAGGAGATCGCCGGGCTCGCCCGGCGGTTCTGCCGCGCCGGGTACGTCATGTTCATCGGCCGCCACGTGGGCCTGCCGATCGCGCTGGAGGGGGCCCTCAAGCTCAAGGAGATCAGCTACGTCCACGCCGAGGGCTTCGCCGCGGGGGAGATGAAGCACGGCCCGATCGCGCTGATCACCGACGGCGGCCCGGTGGTCGCGCTGGCGACCCGCGGCCACGTCCGCGGCAAGATCCTGTCCAACATCCAGGAGGTCAAGGCCCGCGGCGCCGTGGTCCTCGCGATCGCCACCGAGGGCGACACCGAGATCAAGGAGCACGCCGACCACGTCGTGTACGTGCCCGAGGTCCACGAGCTGCTCTACCCGGTCCTGACGGTCGTGCCCCTGCAGCTCCTGGGTTACCACATCGCCGCCGAGCTCGGCCGCGACGTCGACATGCCCCGCAACCTCGCGAAGACGGTCACCGTCGAGTAGTGGCGGTCGTGGGCATCGGCACCGACGCCATCGAGATCGACCGGCTGCGCGCCGCGGTCGCGCGCACGCCGAGCCTCCTGCCGCGACTGTTCACCGAGCGCGAGCGGGCGGCCTGCATGTCGCGCTGCGGCGACGTGAAGTTCGGCGGTCTCGCCGCCCGGTTCGCCGGCAAGGAGGCGGTCGCGAAGGCGCTCGGCACCGGCATCCGCGGCTTTTCGTTCCGCGACATCGAGGTCGGCAACGACGAGCTGGGCAAGCCGTCGGTGACGCTGCACGGAGGGGCGGCGGAGCGGGCCAGGGGGCTGGGCGCGACCACCCTGCACCTGTCGCTGTCGACGAGCACCACCATCGCCATGGCCAGCGCCGTCGCCGAGTCGCCCGACCCGGCCCGCTCGCCGTGATCCCGGTGTTCACGCCCGCCCAGGTGCGCGACATGGACGCCAGGGCCTTCGAGCGCGGCACGACCTCGGCCGCGCTGATGGAGCGGGCGGCCGGCCACCTCGCCCGCGGCGTGGCCGCGCTGGCGGGGAGGTCGTACGGCCTGCGCGTCGCCATCCTCTGCGGCAAGGGCAACAACGGCGGCGACGGTCTCGCGGCCGGACGCAGGCTGCTCGCCCGCGGCGCGGCGCCGGTCGTGTGCCTGGTCGCCGGCGAGGACCGGCTCGGCGA
>JACCXR010000491.1 GCA_013696915.1 Euzebyaceae bacterium | reverse complement strand
CCGGTGCGCGGCGGTCAGGAGACCGCCGCCTCTCCGGACATCTGCCGGGCCAGAGTGCCATACGCAACATATATTTAGCAAACCTTAGCTGGGATAAGTGATGCTCCGCCTGCGTGCCGTTGGACGTGCGACACTGCACGTATGCACACGGCCGACGGCGAGCTGCTCACGCTGCAGGAGGCAGCCGACCGGCTCAAGGTGCACTACATGACCGCCTACCGCTGGGTCCGCCGCGGCGAGCTGCCGGCGTACAAGGCCGGGGGGCGGCTCCGGATCCGCGCCGGCGACCTCGACCGCTTCGTCCGCGACCGCGAGGTCGACGTCGGCCTGCCGGCCGGCGAGGTCCGGCGCACGAACTGGCCGGTCCACGTCGACCGCCTGTCGGCGCTGCTCCTCGACGGGAAGGGCATCGAGGCGTCGAACGCCGTGCGCAAGATCGTGGCCGACGGGGCGCCGGCCGGTGATGTCTACCTCCGGCTGATCTCGCCGGCACTGCACCGCGTCGGAGACGAGTGGGCCGCGGGCCGGATCACGGTCGCGGTCGAGCACCGCGCCACCGAGATCGCCCACGCGCTGATGGCGCGTCTCAGCGACCACTTCCGCCGGCGCGGCCCCAGCCGCGGGACCGCCCTCACGATGACCCCGCCCGGGGATCACCACGGGCTCGCCGCGGGGATGGTGGCCGACTTCCTGCGCGCGGGCGGCTACGACGTGCACCACCTCGGGCCCAACGTCCCGATCGAGGATCTCGGCCTGTTCCTGCAGATCGTGCCCACCGACGTCGTCTGCGTCTCCATGACCAACGCCGGCGCGGGCCGCGACCTGTACGCCGCGATCGTCGAGGCCGCGGGCGGCACCGGCGGCGCGCTGGTCGTGTTCGGCGGGCAGGGAGCCGACCCGAACCTCGCCGAGGACGTCGGTGCCGGCCACGTCGCCGACCTCGCAGCGCTGAACAGCCGTCTCGACGTGCTCGCCCGGCCCTGACCGCTTGGACAACAAGACCGAGCAGCTCGCGGACGGCGTCTGGCGCGTCGAGGTGGGCCTGTACGTCAACGCCTTCGTGCTGGCGAACGACGGCTCGGGCGACGCCGGGGGCCTCACGGTCGTTGACACGGGCTGGCGGTCGGGGGGGCCGCGGCTCGTGCGCAGCATCCGCATGCTCGGTCTGGACCCGCGCGCGGTGGGCGACGTCCTGCTGTCGCACTGCCACGCCGACCACGCCGGAAGCGCGGCCCGCTTCGCGTCGTCGAGCGCGAGGTCGCGGGTATGGGCGGGCGCCGGCGACCTCGCCGCCGTCCGCGGGGAGGCGCCGGAGCCGCTGGCGGTGGCCGACCGGCGGCACGCGACCCGGCTCGGGCGGCTGCTCGGCAGGGTGTTCCCCACGGCCCCGGCGGTGCCGGACGCGCAGGCGCTGAACGCCGACCGGGAACTGGACGCCGCGGGCGGTCTCCGGGTCGTCGCCGCGCCCGGCCACACGCCCGGCCACGTCGCGTTCCTGCTCCCCGCCCGCGGGGTGCTGCTCGCCGGCGACGCGGTCTGGAACGTGTGGTTCGCCTCCCGCGGGCCCCGCTTCGCGTGCGCTGACCTTCCGGCCGTCCCCGCGACCCTGGCTCGGCTCGCCGGCCTGGACTACGACGTCCTGGCCGTCGCCCATGGTCCGCCGGTCACGAAGGGCGCCAGGCAGCGCGTCGCGTCACTCGCCGGCTGACGCGCCGCCGGTCGGTGGTCCAAGCGCGACCCGCACGCGGTACTCCGTCCCGTCGAGCGACGTTTCCAGCGGCTCGCCGACGGCCCGCAGCAGCCCCATCATCGGCCGGTTGCCGCTTTGCACCGCCGCGACGAAGCTGCGGATGCCCCGTGCGCTCGCGGCGGCCGCCAGCCGCTCGAGCAGCAGCGTGCCGACCCCGCGCCCTTGCCAGGCGTCCTCGACGATGACCGCCACCTCGGCGTTGCCCCCGGGCGGCAGACGTTCGTAGCGCGCGATCCCGACGACCTCGTCGCCGGAGAGCGCCACGAGCGCGAGACGGTCGGCGTAGTCAACGTGGACGAGGCTGGCGATCACATCGCGGTCCGGGCGCGTGACGGGCGTGAAGAACCGCCGGTAGAGCGACTGCGGCGACAGGCGGTAGTACAGCCGGTGCAGGCGGGGGGCGTCGTCCGGCGTGATCGCCCGGACGGTCACGGACGCGCCGTCGTCGAGCGCGGCGACCTCGTCGAACTCGGCGGGATAGCCGTCCGGCAGACGCGGCGGCGGCGACGTTTCCTCGCTCATGGCGTGGTGCACGTTGTCGGCATGCGACGCATCGCGGTCCTGACCAGTGGCGGTGACGCGCCGGGCATGAACGCAGCCGTCCGCGCCGTCGTCCGTGCGGCCGACGCAAGGGGCATCGAACCATACGGCGTGCGCGACGGCTTCGCCGGGCTGATCCAGGGGCGCATCGAGCCGATGGGCGCCCGCTCCGTCTCCGGGATCCTGCACCTCGGCGGGACGGTGCTCGGCACCGCGCGCTCCCCGCAGTTCCGCACGACGGAGGGCCGGCGGGAGGCTCTCACCCACCTCGACCGCGCCGAGATCGAGGGCCTGGTGGTCATCGGCGGCGACGGGTCCTTCCGCGGCGCCGACGCGCTCTCCCGGGAGGGGCACGTCCGCGTCGCGGGCATTCCCGGAACCATCGACAACGACCTGTCGGGGACCGACTTCACACTCGGCTTCGACACCGCCGTCAACACCGCCCTCGAGCTGATCGACCGGATCCGGGACACGGCCGCCAGCCATCAGCGGCTGTTCTTCGTGGAGGTCATGGGCCGCAAGAGCGGGTGGCTCGCCCTGTACTGCGGCCTCGCCGGCGGGGCCACCGAGGCGCTGGTGCCCGAACGGCCCACCGACATCCCGCTGCTGCGGCAGCGGGTGCTCCACTCCTTCGAGCTCGGCAAGCGGTTCTGCATCGTGGTCGTCGCCGAGGGCGACGACGCCGGGGGCGCCTACAGCGTCGCGGAGCGGGTCGCGGAGGGGACGGACCTGGACTACCGGGTGACGACGCTGGGGCACGTCCAGCGCGGCGGCCCGCCGAACATGCGCGACCGCATCCTGGGCGCCCTCCTCGGCGACGCGGCGGTCACAGCGCTGGCCGAGGGCGCCGACCGGGTGATGGTGGGACTGCGCCGTGGCGAGATCGTCCGCACCCCCCTCGAGCGCACCTGGACCCACATCGACCGCATCCCCGAGGACCTGCTGGAACTCATGGACCGCCTGGCCCGCTGACGGTCGGGTCAGCCGGCCGCAAGGGCGCGGACGGCGGCCTCGAGCCGCTCGGCGCCGAGCTCGCCGAACTCGACCGTCGTCACGCCGGTCTGCCCGTCGACGAACGCCCATGCGGGCTGGCCGGGGATGCCCAGGGCGGACCAGACCACGCCGTCGAGGTCGGCGGCCTGCGTCACGTCCTGCAGGCCGTGCTCGTCGACGAAGTCCTGCATCGCGGGGATCGTGTCACGGCCCGGCACGCCCACGAACGTCACCTGGTCCGCATACCGCCGCGCCAACTGCGCGACGTCGGGAGCCTCCCGATTGCACGACGGTCACCAGGGGGCCCAGAACCACAGGACGACGTCGCCGCCGGCCAGTGACGCGCCCTCGACCTGCCCGCCGGCCAGGTCGGGGAGCGTGAAGTCGAGGGCCTCGGGGACCGTCGCCGCCGGCGTGGAGGGCGGCGGCCGGGGCTCGGCGGGCACCGCGATCGGCCCGGCGTCGGAGCAGGCGGCGAGGACGAGCAGGAGGGCGGTCGCCAGCAGTCGTCGCATGCGGCGACCAGGGTAGCCCCCTGCGGCGGGCCGCCACCGATCACGCCGACCCCGCTTTGCGCAGGCTCCGCGATCCCCCAGTCAGGGGCCGGTGAGGAGCAGGCCGGCGGCCGCGGCCAGCGCCCCCGCGACCAGGCTGCCGGCCGCGTTGGCGACCGCAAGACCGCCCGCGCCCTCCTCGACCAGCCGCAGCGTCTCGTAGGCGAACGTCGAGAAGGTCGTGTAACCGCCGAGGAAGCCCGTGCCGAGGGCTGCGGCGGGCACCGGCCCCACCTCCCCGTGCGCCACGAGCCCTACGAGCGCCCCAAGGGCGAACGACCCGCTGACGTTGATGAGGAACGTGCCCCACGGGAAGCCGGCGCGGCCCAGACGACCCGCGACCACGAGATCAACTGCGTACCGGGCCGTCGCGCCGAGCCCGCCCGCCACCATCACCGCGACGAGCGTCACGGACGCCGGACGGGCACAGTCCGTCCGATTGCCACGCCGGTGAAGGCCGCCGCCAAGCCGCAGGTCAGGGTGAACGCCGCGTAACCCGCGGCGGCCTCGGGCCGGCCGGCCCCGACCAGCGCCACGAGTTCGACGGAGAGCGCGCTGAACGTCGTGTAGGCACCAAGGACGCCGGTGCCGACGAACGCCCGCAAGCCGCGCGACCCCGGCCGGCGGCGAAGCAGCAGGGTCAGCGCGAGCCCGAGCAACAGCGCACCGGACACGTTCTCCACGAACGTCGGCCACGGCAACAAGCCGGGTGAAGCCGGAAACCGCACGGCCACGGCGTGCCGCAGGCCGGCGCCCATCGCCCCGCCCAGCCCGACGGCGGCCGCGACGCGCCCCCGCGACCGGACCGGCGACGCCATCACCGCGGCGTCACGCATACCCGCCCGTCTCCCAGGGCGCGGAGACCGTCGGCACCGATCCGTACGCGGTCGCGGGCCTAGACGCGCCGAGCAGCGCCCCCACCAGCGCGCCGCCCTGGCTCAGCTCGTCGAGGGCCCGGTCCACGTGGGCGTCGGTCACGATCAGCTCGCCGCCCTCCTCCGCGGCGAGCAGGGCCGCCTTGCGGAGCAGCTCCTTGACGAACGCGGCACTCACCCCCTCGGTGCGGGCGACGAGGCCGTCGAGGCGCTCGAGCCGGAGGTCGAGCCCGCTGCCGTACCGCAGGAGCAGCCGTCGCCGGCAGGCCGCGTCGGGCAGCGCGATCTCGACGGCTTGGTCGATGCGGCCGGGACGGGCGGCCAGCGCCGGCTCCAGCAGATCCGGCCGGTTCGTGGTGAGGACGAAGATGACGTCGGCGTCGTCCGCCAGGCCGTCCATCTCGTTCAGCAGCTCGAAGAGCAACGGATTCTGCCCCGAGGCCGACATGGTGCGCTCCTCGGCGACCAGGTCGACGTCTTCGAGAACCACCATCGCCGGCTCGAGCGCACGCGCGAGCGCGCACGACGCCTTGATCGTCCCGAAGCCGGCGCCCGTGAGCAGCAGGACGGTCCTTCCGGGCATTTGGCCGGCGAGGTACATCACGCTGAGGGTCTTACCCGTGCCGGGCGGCCCGTGCAGCAGCAGCCCGCGCTTCAGGTGCCGGCCAACAGCCAAGAGCGCGTCGCCGTGTCGCGCGAAGACGACCGTGTCGCGCTCGATGCGCTCCAGCACGCCGTCGGCGAGCACGACGCCGTCCCGGTCGACGGCGGGAAGCTCGTGAAAGGTGATCCCGAGCGAGCCGTACTCGGAGCGGCCGAGCGAGACCACCTGCCCGCGGTAGACGTTGCGTCGCCCCATGCGCTCCCGGAGGTCCGCCAGGAAGCCGACGGCGGTCTCGCGCTCGGCCGCCATCACCTCGACCGCGAGCCGCCCGCCGCCGTGACGCTCGTCGGCGCCACGCACGAGCACCGCCAGGGGCTGCGACCCGCCGGCGACCAGGTAGAGCCCGTACTGCACGCACGGCAGCGTCCGACCCGGCCCGACGGGCAGGTTCACGTAGTCGACGGGCCCTGGCTGCGGCGCTCGGTCACCCGAGAAGCCGCCGTGGACGGGGGCGATCAGGTCGGACAGGCTCATGCCCATGAAGCGCTTCTGCTCGCCGCTGACGCCGACCAGCTCCGCGCGGCGGCCGCCGTGCGCGAGGTAGTCCTCCATCGCCACCTGGACGTTGGCGTGGTCCGGCTCGTCCATCGACTCGGACAGGACCGGCAGCCCGGCCGGCTCGGCCCCCAGGTGCGACCGCAGCAGCGCCACGAACGGGGGCTCGGCCACCGGCCCGGCGGCGGCCATGCTGTCGAGGAACGCCTTGAAGGCGGCTCCGAACTCCGCGACCGAGATCGGTTCCCCCTCCGTCATGCCGCCCCCGGTGCGCTGGCCGCCGCCTGTTCCGACCGCGCACGGTAGCAATCCGCGGGGCTCACCGCGCCCGCAGGGCGTCCCGGATCTTGACGCGCGCCCCGGTCCGCAGGATCGCGCCCTGGTACACGCGGCCGGCCAGGAGCACCATGCCGCCGATCGAGGCGAGCATGACCGCGACCGATGCAGCGACCTCCCAGGCGGCCACCTCGCCGAGCGTGACGCGCACGGGCATGACCATCGGGGCGACCGGAGGCACGAACGACGCGATTCGCGCGACCATGCCGCCCGGGGCGCTCAGCGCGACGAAGGCGAGGAACAACGAGGCGAAGATCGACAGGGTGAGCGGGGTGATGGCGTTCTGGAGCTCCTCCTGGCGGGACACCAGCGCCCCGCACATCGCGAACGCGCACGCGTAGAAGGCGTAGCCGAGCACGTACCAGCCGAGCGCCGTCGCGATCGCGGCCGGGGCGGACGGCGGCAGCTGGGTCGCGCCGGTCAGCAGCACGATCCCCACGCCCAGCGTGGCGATCAGCGTCAACTGCGCCAGCCCCAGCAGCCCGATGCCGATCACCTTGCCGGCCAGCAGGTGCGTCGGTGAGATCGTGGCGAGCAGCACCTCGACCACGCGCGTCGACTTCTCCTCGACGACGCCCATGGCCACCCACATCCCGTACCCGAACAGCTGGCCGTAGAGGATGAAGACCGTGAAGAAGGCGAGTCCCGACGCCGCATCGCGATCGCCCCGATCCTCCGGCGGGTTCAGCGCCTCGACGGCGAGCGGCTCGGGCGCGAGCACCGCGCCGACGTCCTGGGCGGGCACGCCGGCCTCGGCGAGGCGCTCGCTGACGCGCAGCTGCGCCGACGATTCCTGGAGGAGGGCCTCCAGGCCACCGGGCAGCTCGGAGTCGACGAGCAGGCGCTCGCCGTCGAGGATCGCGACGTCGACGTCGCCGTCGCGCACGGCCGCGCGCGCCGCCTCGTCGTCGGCGAGCCCTTCGAGGGTGACCTCCGCGTCGGCGGCGGGGGCCCGCTCGGCGACGGCGCCTGCGAGCGCCTCGGAACCCGCCCCGACGGTGCCGACCGTGTAGTCGTCCGGCCCGCCGAGCCCGAGAAGGCGCGGTCCCAACGTGAACAGCGCGATCATCACCAGGACGATGCCGGTGGAGATCAGAAACGACCGGTCGCGGGCCCGCTCGACGATCTCGCGGCGGGCGACGAGCAGCACGGCATCGCGCCCGGTCACCGCCCCACCGCCTCGGCGACGGGCGCCGCGGCGGGCTCTTCGTCGACCCGGCCGGCGACGACCTCCCGGAACAGCTCGGTGAGCGTCGGCCGTTCCGCGCTGAAGTGGGTGACCGCGCCGGCGGTGCGGGCGGCGTCGAGCAGGCGCTGGTCGTCCGCGTCGGGAGCAAGGCCGACGAGCCAGGAGTCGTCGTCGCGCTGCACTGAGGTGACGCCCGAGACGGCCGAGGGCCAGTCGCCGCCCGCGCCGGTTACCTGGACGCGCACCACCCTTCCCCGGCTCGCCGTGCGCAGGTCATCGACCCGTCCGGCGGCGACGAGCTGACCCCGGTTGATGATGGCCACGGACTCGCAGAGCCGCTCGACGAGGTCGAGCTGGTGGCTGGAGAACACGACGGGTACGCCGCCGGCCGCGCGCTCACCGAGCACGCCGGCGAGGACGTCGACGCCCACCGGGTCCAGCCCGGAGAACGGCTCGTCGAGGACGAGGAGCTCGGGGTCGTGGACCAGCGCGGCGGCGAGCTGGACGCGCTGCTGGTTGCCGAGGGAGAGCTGCTCGACACGGTCCCCGGCGCGGTCGGCGATGCCGAGCTGCTCGGTCAGTCGGTCGGCGGCGGCGGCGGCCGCGCCGGCGGCCAGCCCATGCAGCCGCGCCAGGTAGACGAGCTGGTCGCGGACCCGCATCTTCGGGTAGAGCCCGCGTTCCTCCGGCATGTACCCGAAGCGGCGGCGGGTCGCCGCGGCAACCGCCTCTCCGCGCCACCGCACCTCGCCGGCGTCGGGGGCGAGCAGGCCGAGCGCGATCCGCATTGTCGTGGTCTTGCCCGCTCCGTTGGGGCCGACGAAGCCGAGCATCTGACCCGCCTCGACGTTGAAGGAGAGGTCGTCGAGCGCGACGACCCCGCCGTACCGTCGTGAGAGGTGGCGCAGTTCCAGCATGGATGGTCCCCCGCGGGCCGATCGGCAGGGCGGCGAACCCTACCGGGCGGCGGGGCGGGGACGCGTCCCTCGGCCGACGGATCCGCCGGTCCTCCCCGAGGACGACAGCCACCGGCCCCCTCGGACGCGGGCGACGGTCGCGGCCAGCCGGATCGTCATCAGCGCGACCATTCCCGTCCACACCCCGAGCAGGCCCCAGTCCGCGACGACGGCCAGGACCGCGAGCGGGGCGAGGCCGGCCAGCGCCGCGACGGCCGTGGACGCGAAGAGGAACCGGAAGTCGCCCGCGCCCATGAGAATGCCGTCGAGCACGAACACCACCCCGCCGACCGGTTGGAG
>JACCXR010000490.1 GCA_013696915.1 Euzebyaceae bacterium | reverse complement strand
ATCTCCCAGGGGGTCGACGGAATCCTGATCTCGCCGATCGACTCGGTCGCCGCCGTGCCGGCGTACGAGGACGCCCGCGCGCAGGACATCACGATCGTCTCGATCGCGCGCAACGTCGAGCCCGAGTACGAGGACGCGTTCGTCGGCGCCCGCTGGGAGACCTACGGCCGGCAAATCGCCGAGTGGACCTGCGAGGAGGCCGGCGGCGAGGGGACGATCGCGATGATCAAGGGCCCCGCCGGCGCCTCGTTCGTCGAGGAGATGGAGGTGGGTTACAAGGATTTCATGGCGTCGGACTGCCCCGGGATGACGATCGTCTTCGAGACGAACGCCGCGCCCCTGTCGGCGGAGCAGGGGCTCACCGCCGCCCAGGACGCGCTGTCGGCGAACCCTGACGTCACGGCGATCTACGCGAACAACGACGAGCTCGCCGAGGGGGCGATCCGCGCCCTCGAGGAACAGGACCGGGTCGAGGAGGTCATCGTCACCGGCTTCGACGGCAACGAGACCGGCCTGGCGAACATCCGCGACGGGGCGCAGGACATGACCATCGCGTTGCGGCCGTACGCTTGGGGGCAGCTCGGCCTCGACACGATCCTGCAGGTGCTTGATGGCGAGGACGTCGGCGAGGTCGTCGAGATCGAGACCATCCTGCTCGCCCAGTCGAATATCGGCGACCACGACGACGAAGAACTGCGCTGACGGTTGAAGCCCCCGCCCTTCCGCTACCACGACCCGCGCACCGTCGAGGAGGCGCTCGGTCTGCTCGCCGAGCACGGCGACGAGGCCCGGCTGCTCGCCGGCGGCCAGAGCCTGGTGCCACTGCTCAACCTGCGGCGGGTCCGGCCACGCGTCCTGATCGACCTCAACCGCGTGGAGGGGCTCGACGGGGTCGATGCCGGAGCCGGCGTGGTGAGGACCGGGGCGCTCGCCCGCGCCGTCGGGGTCGAGCGGGCGCCGGCGGTGGCGTCGGCACTGCCGGTCCTGCCCGAGGCGCTGCTCCACGTCGCCTACCCGCAGGTGCGGACCCGGACGACCATCGGAGGCAACGTCGCCCACGCCGACCCCGCCGCGGAGCTCCCGGCGGTCCTGGCGGCGGTCGGCGGCGACGTGCGGCTCCGCTCGGCTGGCGGACAGCGCACGCTGGGCTGGTCGGCCTTCTTCTCGGGACGTCACCGGACCGCCTGCCGGCCGGACGAGATGGTCGTCGCGGTCGACTTCCCTGTGGCGGAGGGGTTCGCCTACACCTTTTCCGAGCTCACCCCGAAGCTCGGGAGCTTCGCGATCGTCGGGGCCTGCGTCGGGCTGAGCCGGTCCGGCGACGAGGTGACCGGAGCGCGGATCGCGCTCTGCGGCGTCGCCGATACACCGGTCCGGCTCCAGGCCGCCGAGCAGCGGCTGACGGGCGGTGCGGTCGATGCCGCCGCCCTGGAGGACGTCCGGGCGCTCGTGGCCGGTGCGATCGACCCGCCCGGCGATCTGCACGCCCCCGGCGGCTACCGCAGCCACGTCGCCGGCGTGCTGGTGGTCCGCGGCCTGCGCCGGCTGTGGGGGGCCCCGGCGTGACCGGGCCGCAGACCCGCGTGGTGCGCTTCGCCGTGAATGGGCGGCCGGTGCAGGTCACCACCGAGGTCCGCACCCTCGTGAGCGACCTGCTCCGGCACGACCTCGAGCTCACCGGCACGCATGTCGGCTGCGAGCACGGGGCGTGCGGCGCCTGCACCGTGCTCGTCGACGGCGCGCCGATGCGCTCGTGCCTGATGCTGGCGCCGCAGGTCGACGGCCGTGACGTCCGCACCGTCGAGGGGCTGGCCGTGGGCGGCGACCTCGACGCGCTCCAGGAGGCGTTCCGGTCCGAGCACGGACTGCAGTGCGGCTTCTGCACCCCCGGGATCCTGATGACCCTGACCGGCGAGCGCGAGGCCGGCCGGACCGTGGAGGACGCGCTCGCGGCGCTGCCCGGCCACCTGTGCCGGTGCACCGGCTACGTGAACGTCCGCGCGGCCGTGCGCCGGGCGTGGTCGCAGCTGGAGGGGTCATGAGCGATGCCATGAGCCGGCCCGGCACGCTCGTCGGCCAGCGGGTCCTGCGGGTCAACGACGGCAAGCTCCTGACCGGGGCCGGCACGTTCGTCGATGACCTCCACCTCCCCGGCACGCTCCACGCGGTCGTCCTCCGCAGCCCGATCGCCCACGGCCGGCTGGTGGCGTTCGACGCCGCCGAGGCGCTGACCATGCCCGGCGTCGTGGATGTCCTCGCACCGGAGGAGGCGCGGGACGCGACCCGGCCGCTGCGCTGCGTCTGGCTGATGCCCGGCCAGGGGCAGGTGGACTACCCGGTCGTTCCGCGGGTGGTCCGCCATGTCGGCCAGGCCCTCGGCGTGCTCCTCGCGACCAGTGTTGCGGCCGCCGAGGACGGCGCCGAGCGCGTCCGCATGGAGTTCGAGGAGCTGCCCTGCGTCGTCGACGTCGAGGCTGCCCTCGGCGACGCCGCCCCCCAGCTCGACCCCGGCTGCCCCGGCAACGTCGCCGTCGACCTGCCGCGGGGCGACCCACCGGACGCGGTCGAGGCTGCCATCGCCCGGGCCGACCACGTCGTGGCCATGCGCTTCGCGATCCAGCGGCTCGCGGGCAGCCCCCTGGAGGCGCGCGGCGTCGTCGCGAGCTGGAGCCCCGCGACCGGGGAGCTCACGATGTGGTCGTCGACCCAGGTTCCCCACCACGCCCGCGACCACCTCGCCGGTGCCCTGGGCCTGGCCCTGGACCGGGTCCGGGTGGTCGCGCCTGACGTCGGCGGCGGCTTCGGGCCCAAGGACCACCTCTACGCCGACGAGGTGCTCGTCTGCCTCGCCGCCATGCGGGCGCGGGTGCCGGTGAAGTGGATCGAGGACCGCCGCGAGGCCTTCACCGCCACCGTCCACGGGCGGGAGCAGATCCACGAGGCCCGGCTGGCGTTCGACGATGACGGCCGGTTCGTGGCCCTGCACTCCGATGTGCTCGCCGACCTGGGCGCGCACCCCTCGAACGTCGGCGCGGGGCCGGCGTTCGTCGCCACCGGCATGCTCGAGGGTCCCTACCGGTTCGACTCGTCAGGCGGCCGCGTCCGCGGGGTGCTGACGAACAAGACGCCCGCCGGGGCCTACCGCGGCTTCGGGATGCAGCAGGCCGCGTGGGTGCGCGAGCGGCTGGTCGACGAGGCCGCCAGGACGCTCGGCGCCGACCCTGCCGAGCTCCGGCGACGGAACATGATCCGCGCCGACGAGCTGCCCTACACGACCCACACGCACCAGAACTACGACTCGGGCGACTACGCCGCGGCACTGGAGCGGGCCACCGAGCTCGTCGGCGAGGGCCTGCCGGCCGCGCCGGACGACGGCCGCCGGCGCGGGGTGGGCCTCTGCTCCTACGTCGAGTTCACCGGGCTCGGCCCCTCCGCCGTCCAGGAGATCGTCGGCTTCGCCCTCGGCGGCTACGAGACGGCGGTCGTGCGGGTCGAGCCGGACGGCAGGGCGACGGTGCTCACAGGCGTGAGCCCCCACGGCCAAGGCCTTGAGACGAGCCTGGCCCAGCTCGCCGCCGACGCGCTCGGCCTGCCGATCACCGACGTCCGGGTCGTGCACGGCGACACCGCGACGGCGCCCTACTCGGCGGCCGGCACGATCGCGTCACGCTCGATGACCGTCGGCGGCGGCGCCGTCGTCCGGGCCGCCGGCCGGCTGCGCGTCAAGATCCTCGACCTCGCAGGACACCTGCTCGAGGCCGCGCCCGGCGACCTGGAGATCATCCAGGGGGTCGTGCAGGTCCGCGGGTCGCCGACCGCCGCGGTCCCCCTGCGCACAGTCGCCGAAAAGGCGTGGCTCGCGTGGGGCCTGCCGCCCGGCATGGCGCCCGGTCTGGAGGAGAAGGACCTGCACGACCCGCAGGACATCTCGTACTCCTACGCGACCCACGCCGCCGCCGTCGCGGTCGACCTGGCCACCGGACGGATCGAGATCGAGCGCTACGTCGTGGTGCATGACTGCGGCGTCATCGTGAACCCGATGATCGTCGACGGCCAGACCCACGGCGGCGTCGCGCAGGGCATCGGCAACGCGCTGCTCGAGACCCTCGTCTACGACGATGTCGGTCAGCCGCGGATCGCGACCTTTCACGACTACGTGCTGCCGGGGACCGGGGAGGTGCCGGACATGGTCGTGGAGCACACGCAGACGCCGTCGCCGTTCATTCCTGGTGGGATGAAGGGCATGGGCGAGGGCGGCACGATCGCCCCGGCCGCGGCCATCGGCAACGCGCTCGCGAACGCCGTCCCCGAGATCGCGCACCTGGTGACCGAGACGCCCATGACCCCCGCACGGGTCTGGGGCTGGCTCGACGCCGCCGGCGTCGCCACCGACTGGTAGGAGGATTCGGACATGACCGCAGCAGAAGTGCCGCTTCCGGTGTCGACGCCGCGGGTGGCGGTGAGCGCCTCGCCGTCGGACCTGGCGCGCGCGCTGATGGCGGACGCGGCCGAGGCCGGCACGCCGCACCCGGACACCTACCGCGTCCTCGACGCGGTGCCCGAGCTCATGCGCACCTTCCACGACCACTGGCGGGCGGTGTTCGACCACGGCGTCGTCGAACGTCCGCTCAAGGAGCTCGTGCGCCGCAAGATCGCGAACTACCACGAGTGCGTCACCTGCAAGTCCGTCGCCGTCGACTCCGACCGCGACCGCATGGACGTGAAGCTGCAGGCGTCCTATGCCTGGCGCGACGCGCCGGAGCTCGACGACCGCGAGCGGGCCGCGATGTGGCTGGTCGACCACCTGATGGGCAACGACGACGCGGTCGACGACGTCTACGCCGAGCTGCACCGTCACTTCGCCGACGCCGAGATCGTCGAACTCGGCTGGTTCGCCGCGTTCAACGTCGGCACCATCCCGTTCGTGCGGTCCTGGAACCTGCATGGGACGAAGCCGTGAGCGCGCCAGCGCGAACGTCCCATCCCGGAGGGATCCGGCTGTGAGCGCCGACGAGCTGCGGGCCTTTCCCGGGTACGAGCCGGGTCGCGTGCCGCAGTACCTCGACTACCACGCCGACGTGGACTTCCTTGACGAGATCGAGGCGATCTGGGGCCAGCGGTGGGGCGCGGCCGGCATCGGCCGGCTGCGCGAGGTGACGATGACCACGCCCTCGGAGGTCGAGACGCTGCCGCTGTACGACGAGGATCCCGCGTTCTTCCTCTACGGCGGCGCGCTGCCGGACCTCGGCAGGATGCGCGAGCAGCACGCCGGGCTGCGGGAGACCTACGAGCAGCTCGGGATCCGCGTCCGGGACTTCTCCTACCCGGAGCGGCCCCGGTCCGCGTACGGCGTCATGAAGCGCGCCGTCTCGGCCGCCGCGGGGTTCGTCGTCAACGGCGGTGCGATCATCGCCCGGGAGGCGACGCCCTACTGGCGCGGCCGCTCCCGGTACGTCTCGCAGTACCTGCAGTCGATCGGCTGCCCGATCCTCTACACCGTCCACGGTCGCGGGGTCTGCGAGGGCGGGGCGTTCACCCGGATGGCGGACGACTTCCTCGTCGCGATGCTGTCCACGGACTGCAACGCCGACGGCCTCGAGCAGGTCCGGCCGATCCTGGAGCGCGCCGGCTACCGAATCTGGGTGGCCCGCAGCCCCGGCCCGCTGCACGACTTCCACCCGGAGGTGCCGGGCTGGATGCACGCCGACATGTGGATCGCGCCCCTGGACCGGAAGCTCGCGCTGGTGTACCCGCCGTGGTGCGACTTCGAGACGCTTCGCCACCTCCACGCCATCGGCTACGAGCTGCTCGAGACGCCGAGGGAGGAGCAGGAACGCGTGGCCGCGGCGAACCTCATCACGATCGAGCCCCGGCAGGTGGTCATGTGCGCCGGCGCGCCCCGGACCCGCAGGCTGCTGGAGGGCGCCGGCGTGGACGTGATCGAGGTGCCCTACGACGAGGTCTATGCCTACGGCGGCAGCATCCGCTGCACCACCATGCAGCTGGTGCGGGACGCCGGCCCGCGGGTCTTCGATTAGCGATGGATTACCGCAACCTCGGCAGCTGCGGCCTCAAGGTCTCCGCCGTCGCGCTCGGCTGCGGGAACTTCGGAGGCATCGGCAGCGCCCCGGAGTTCTACGGGCAGGGCGAGTCGCAGGCCGAGGCGTCCGCGATCATGGACGAGGCCTGGGACCTCGGCATCAACCTCTTCGACACCGCCGACGCCTACGGCGGCGGGCGGAGCGAGGAGTTCATCGGCGCGTGGCTGCGGGGCAAGGGCGCCCGCGTCCGCGACCAGCTCGTCCTGAGCTCGAAGGTCTTCAACCCCGTCGGGGAGGGGCCGAACGACCGGGGCCTGTCCCGCCGGCACATCCTGCGCCAGGTCGAGGCGAGCCTGGGGCGGCTCGGCGTCGACCACCTCGACTGCTACCTCCTCCACGAGCCCGACCCGACGACCGCGCTCGAGGAGACCCTCCTCGCCCTCGACGACCTCGTGCGGCAGGGGAAGATCCGCTACGCCGGCGCGTCGAACATGCCGGCGTGGCTCATGACCAAGGCGCTGTGGATCGCCGACCGCCGCAACCTCAGCCGCCTGGGGTGGGTCCAGAACTCCTACAGCCTCCTCGACCGCGTCGACGAGCGGGAGATGTTCCCGCTGTGCGCCGACCAGGGGCTCGGCTGCACGCCGTTCAGTCCGCTCGCCGGGGGGCTGCTGACGGGCAAGTACGCTTACGGCGGCGGCTATCCCGAGGGCTCACGGATGACCCTGCGCCCCGGGCCGTACCTCGATCTGTGGACCCGGGACACGTTCGCGGCGCTCGATCGGCTGCGGGACGAGGCCGAGGAGCGCGGCGTCAGCATGGCGGGCCTGTCGCTCGCGTGGGTAATTGCGAGTCCGCATGTCACCGCCCCGATCGTCGGGCCGCGCACGTCCGCCCACTTCGGACCGGTCCGCGAGGCGCTGGCCCTGCGCCTGACGCTGGAGGAACGCGATGCGATCGCCGCGCTGTTCGACCGCACCTGAGCGCGGCGACCGTTCGCTGCCGGCGGGTGGGCGGTGAGCGTGCTGATCGTGCCGGCCGCCGACGTCCGGGGACTCCTGCCCATGTCCGACTGCATGGACGCGATGGCAGCGGTCCTGGAGACGCTTGCCCGCGGCGATGCGATCCTCCCGCTCCGGCCGGTCCTGTGGCTGCCGGAGCGGCGCGGGGCGCTCGGGATGATGCCGGCCTACCTGGGCGACGCCGGCGTGATGGGCCTGAAGGCGGTCAGCGTCTTCCCCGGCAACGAGGGCACGGGGTACGACTCGCACCAGGGGGCCGTGCTCGTCTTCGAGACCGGCAACGGACGGCTCCTCGCGATCGTCGACGCCAGCGAGATCACGGCCGTCCGCACCGCCGCGACCAGCGGTGTCGCCACGCGCGCGCTCGCACGGGCGGACGCCGGTGACCTCGCGATCCTGGGCGCGGGGACGCAGGCCCGGACGCATCTCGCCGCGATGCTCGTGGCGCGGCCGATCCGGCGGGCGCGGGTGTGGAGCCGCACGGCCGCGAACGCGGCCCGCTTCGCCGAACGCGAGTCCGCGGTGCACGGGGTGCCCGTCGAGGTGGCGCAGACCGCCCGCGACGCCGTGGACGGGGCGGACGTGATCTGCACGACGACGGCGGCCCGGGAGCCCGTCCTGCTCGGCGAGTGGATCGCGCCAGGCGCCCACGTGAACGCGGTCGGGTCGAGCGTGCCGTTCGCACGCGAGCTCGACGGCCCGGCGATGGCGCGCGCCCGCCTGTTCGCCGACCGCCGCGAGTCGGTGCTGGCGGAGTCGGGAGACTTCCTCCTCGCCCGCGAGGAGGGTGCCATCGGCGACGCACACATCGCCGGCGAGCTCGGCGAGGTGCTGCTCGGCGAGATCGAGGGACGCACCGACCCGGACGAGATCACCGTCTTCGAGTCCCTCGGATTGGCGGTGGAGGATCTCGCCGCAGCCTTCTTGGTGTACGAACGGGCGCTGGCGCGGGGAGCCGGAACTTCTCTTGAACTGGGGGGACTTCGTGCCGACGCTTGAGCAGATCTCGCTGGAGGCGATCCTGTCCGCCCGGGAACGGCTGGGCGACTCGGTGGTGCGGACGCCGCTGGTCCGGCTCGGCGTGTACGACGCGCCGGCCGACATCTACCTCAAGCTGGAGAACCTGCAGCCCATCGGCTCGTTCAAGCTGCGCGGGGCGGGCAACGCCATCCGGGGTGCGTCCAGGGAGCAGCTGGCCGGCGGGGTGTTCACCGCCAGCGCCGGCAACATGGCCCAGGGGGTGGCCTGGCACGCGCGCCGCCTGGGGGTGCGCTGCTCCGTGGTCGTGCCGGACCATGCGCCGGAGGCGAAGCTGGCCGCGATCGCCCGGCTCGGCGCCGACATCGTCAAGGTGCCGTTCGAACAGTGGTGGCAGGTGATCGTCACCCACTCCTACCCTGCGCTGGGCGGCCTGTTCGTGCACCCGGTCAGCGACCCGGCGGTCGTCGCCGGGAACGGCACGATCGGCCTGGAGATCTGCGAGGACCTCGCCGACGTGGACACGGTGGTCGTGCCCTACGGGGGCGGTGGGCTGAGCTGCGGCATCGCCGCGGCCGTCAAGGCGCTGCGGCCAGGCGCCCGCGTGCTGGCATGCGAGGTGTCCACGGCCGCGCCGCTGGCCGCGGCGCTGGCGGCCGGCGAGCCGACGGCGATCCCCTACCAGCCGAGCTTCGTCGACGGCATCGGCTCCTCCGGCGTCCTGGCCGAGATGTGGCCGCTGGTGCGCTCCCTGCTTGACGGGTCCGTGACCGTGGAGCTCGCCGACGTCGCCGCCGCCGTCCGTCTTCTCGTCGAGCGCAACCGCGTCGTCGCCGAGGGCGCCGGCGCCACCGCGGTCGCGGCCGCCCTCTCCGGCCGCGCGGGGGCCGGCAAGGTCGTCTGCGTCGTCTCCGGCGGCAACATCGACTCCGCCAAGCTCGCCAGGATCCTGACCGGCGCCGTTCCGTAGCCGCCGGAGCCCTCCTCGACCATCGCGGTTCCCATTCCGTCCAGGGCGGCGGCGGTCCGCCGGTGGCAGGATCGCTTCAGGACGTACGAAGCAAGGACGAGCCGCAGTCGCGGCACGGATTCCACCCTTTGCCACCCGCCCGCGGTGGCGTCCGCGGCACCGGGTCCCCATGCTGGGAGGGTGAGCTTCCGAGGTGCGTTCTCCTTCCCGAACCCCGTGAACGAAACGGCCGCCCGCATCGTGGCCGCGGGAGCGGCTGTGATGGCGTGGTCGATCGTGATGTTCGACGTGCGCTGGCTGGTCGTTCCGCTCGCGTACGGGTTCGTCGCGCGCGTGCTGGCCGGGCCGCGCATGAGCCCCCTCGGCCTGTTCGCCACGCGGGTCGCCGCGCCACGGCTGCCGGCCCGGCCGGTGCCTGGGCCGCCGAAGCGCTTCGCGCAGGGCATCGGCGCGACACTGTCGGTCTCGGCGCTCGTCGCGTTGGCGGCCGGGCATCCCGGCGCCGGGACGCTGCTGGTCGCCGCGATCGCCGTGGCGGCCACGCTGGAGGCGGCGTTCGCGCTCTGCCTCGGCTGCAGGATCTTCGCGCTGCTCATGCGGGCCCGGCTGCTCCCCGAGCGGGTCTGCGAAGCCTGCGGGGACCTCGGCCTGCAGCGCACCTGAGCTCACGGCGGTGCGCCGGCCTCCCGGCGGGCGGCATGGTCAGGCACCGTGGGGGTAAGACGGGCTCATGGGGATGAACGTCGCGCAGAAGCTCATCGACAGTCACCTGGTGGAGGGCAGGCCCGAACCGGGTTCGGGGATCGGCATCCGTGTCGACCAGACGCTCACCCAGGACGCGACCGGCACGATGGTCATGCTCGAACTGGAGGCCATGGGGCTCGACCGGGTTCGGACCGAGCTGTCCGCTCAGTACGTCGACCACAACCTGCTGCAGACCGACGAGCGCAACCCCGACGACCATCTGTTCCTGCGCAGCGCCTGCCGCCGGTTCGGCGTCTGGTACTCCCAGCCGGGCAACGGCGTGAGCCACGCCGTGCACATGCAGCGCCTGGGTGTCCCGGGCAAGACGATGGTGGGGTCGGACTCGCACACCCCGGCCGCCGGGTCGCTGGGGATGCTCGCGATCGGCGTGGGCGGGCTCGAGGTCGCGATGGCGATGGCCGGCGAGCCGCTGCACATCACCATGCCGCAGGTCTGGGGGGTCGAACTCACCGGCGAGCTGCCGGCATGGGTCAGCGCGAAGGACGTCATCCTGGAGATGCTCCGCCGGCATGACGTCGGAGGCGGCGTCGGGCGAATCATCGAGTACCACGGGCCCGGGCTCGCGAACCTCACGGCGATGGACCGCCACGTCATCGCCAACATGGGCGCGGAGCTGGGCGCGACGACGACGGTGTTCCCCGCGGACGAGGAGGTCCGCCGGTTCCTCGAACGGGAGCGGCGCGCCGAGGACTACCTCGAGGTCATCGCCGACGAGGACGCCACCTACGACGTCCACGAGTCCATCGATCTGTCCACCCTCGAACCGTTGGTCGCCAAGCCCACGAGCCCCGGCAACGTGGTCCCCGTCCGCGAGGTCGCCGGACGGGAGATCTACCAGGCCTACATCGGCTCCTCGGCGAACCCGGGCCTGCGTGACCTCGCCGTCGCGGCGCGGATCGTCGAGGGCCGCCGGACCTCCGACGGCGTGTCGCTCGACGTCAACCCCGCGAGCCGCCAGGACCTGGAGAACCTCGCGAACATGGGCCTGCTCACCCCGCTGCTGCACGCGGGTGCGAGGCTGCACCAGGCGGGCTGCAACGGCTGCATCGGGATGGGGCAGGCGCCGGCGACGGGCAGGCCGAGCCTGCGCACGACGCCGCGCAACTTCCCCGGCCGCTCGGGCACCAGGGAGGACGCCGTCTACCTCGTGTCGCCCGAGACCGCCGCCGCGTCCGCGCTCACGGGCGTCATCACCGACCCCCGGGACCTCGGCGAGCAGGGCATCGACCCGCCGGCGTTCGCCTACCCCGACGACTACCGCGTCAACGAGCAGATGCTGGTCCCGCCGCTGCCCGGTGACGCGGCCAAGACCGAGCAGCTCGTCAAGGGACCGAACATCAAGTCGCTGCCCGACTTCGAGCCGCTGCCAGACCGGCTCGAGGTGCCGGTGCTGCTCAAGGTCGGCGACAACGTCTCGACCGACGAGATCATGCCGGCCGGCCAGAAGGTGCTGCCGTTCCGCTCGAACATCCCAGCGATCAGCGACTTCGTCTACTACCAGGTAGACGAGACCTACGTGCAGCGTGCCCGCGAGACCGGCGACCACGCCATCGTCGGCGGGGACAACTACGGGCAGGGCTCCAGCCGCGAGCACGCGGCGATCGCACCCCGCCACCTCGGCCTGCGCGTCGTCGTCGCGAAGAGCTTCGCGCGGATCCACCGGCAGAACCTCGCGAACTTCGGCATCCTCGCGCTCACCTTCGCCGACCCGGCCGACTTCGACGCCCTCGACCGCGGCGACGTGCTCCACCTCGAGGGCCTCCACGACGCGCTGTGCCGGCCCGCGGAAGTGCCGGCGCGCGTCGGACCGGACGGCGCCACGATCACGCTTGCTCACGCGCTCTCGCCACGCCAGGTCGACATGCTCCTCGCCGGCGGGCTGATCCCGGTCTTCAAGCAGCGCCTGACGAGCACCGCAGCCGACGGCGGCTCCTAGCGCCCAGCCGGAGCGCACCGCGGCGTGCGCGACGACCACACGTCGAGCAGCGCGCCGAGCGTGTCGCGGACCGGTGCGAGGGCGACAGGACCGGACGTTGCCCAGCCGGCGACGCAGGCCCGCTTCCGATCCGGTGGGCACGTGAAGATCGAGTTCGACGACGTCACCGGAGGTCAGCATCGAGCCAGTCGGCCTCGGCGTCGTTCAACGGCTGGGCGAGGTCGTGTCCCGTGTGTTCCTGGCGCAGCATGCGGACCGCGCGGGCCACGGTGTGCATGACCGTGGTGCGTCGTTCACGCGCGAGGCGTTTCAGCTCCTCGTGGGTGGCTCGGTCGATGCGGATGGTCGTCGTGTCCGCCATGCATCCAGTCTCCTCAGACGTAGATTTCCGGGGCAGCATCTGCCGGCACCTCCGGTGCTCCAGCGCCGGGTACGCCCCGGTCGGCGGCCTGCCACGGCCGGTGCCGCCTGGGCGCGCCGGCGATCGGGTGTCTTCAGTCCAGACCGCGGACCAGCCGCGCCAGCAGGCGGACGAGGGCGGCGTACTCCTCCTGCGGTAGGGCCCCGGCGACCCGGCGGCGCACCCCGTCGACGCGGGTCGCGAGCTCGGCGTGTCGCTGCGCGCCTGCCGGTGTCAGCCGCAGGCGGTGATGCTCCTGCTCCACCCAGCCGCGCTCGACGAGCTCGTCGACCACAACCTGGATGCCTGCGGAGTCGTCGAAGCCGTCGAGCGCTGCGGCGATGTCCTGCCTGCTCGCCGGTCCGGCTGCAAGGGACGACAGCAGCTGCCATCGCCGCCGGTCGGGGCCGGTGCCCGCGAAGGCCGCCTCGAAGGCGCCGTCGATCCGGGTGTCGGCTTCCTTGAGCCACCATCCGATCGGGCGGCTCAGGGGGTCCTCGTCGCGAGCGACGTGGAGGTCACCGGTCGTCGCCGCGAGCACGGTGGCGAGACGCCCGTGGTGAGCGCGGTAGAACAGCTCGAACCCGGCGGTGTCCATGTCCGCACCGCAGAGCCCGTGGGGAGGGCGATCCCTTTAGCCTCGATCCCCCCGGTTCTTCGGTCGTCAACGTTGGACGGCGGCGGCATCGGCGACTTCTGGGCCTTCGCTCAACGAGCCGTTGGATCCGGCGCATGGGCTTCGGGTCGCTCGGGATCGTTGAAGAGCGCGCGAAGCCGGGCGCGAGCTGCGTGAGCTGGTGTGCCACCCGCTTCTCTCGTGCCTGGACATCGCCTCACGCGGTGTTACGGTGTGCCCGGTGAAAGGCACGCTGACGATCAGGCTTGACGATGCGGTCCGCGCGCGTCTCGAGCAGCGCGCCGAAGACGTCCATGCGGCACCCACGGCGCTCGCGCAGCAGCTGCTCGACGAGGGGTTGCGCATGGCGGCGTATCCGGGGGTCATCTTCCGGCCGACCTCTTCAGGCGGTCGCCTCGCGGGGCTCGTCGCTGGTCCGGATGTCGCCGAGGTCATCGACATCCTGGACGGTCTGGAAGCCGGGGGTGAGGAGGCGGTTGCCGAGGCCGCACGCTGGTTGAGACTCCATCCTCAGCAGGTGCGGACCGCCGTCAGCTACTACGCGGCATTCCCTGACGAGATCGACCGCGAGGTCGGGTTCCGTCAGCGCGCTGCCGACGAAGCGCGGGCCCGCTGGCAGCGTGAGCAGACCCTGCTGGGATGAGGCTACTGCTCGACGAGCAGCTGTCCGCTGACATCGCCGACGCGCTTCGAGCACGCGGCCACGATGCCGTCGCTGTCCAGGACGCCGATCGCCGACACTGGCGAGGGCTCTCAGACCCCGACGTGTTCGACCTCGCCCAGGCGGAGCGCCGCGCCATCGTCACCGAGAACGTCCCGCACTTCCGGGCCTGCGCCGACCAGGCCTACGCCCG